>DASVGP010000033.1:0-14897 GCA_036379475.1 Bryobacteraceae bacterium
GCGCCCAATAGAGCACCGGCTTCGTGAGGTCCGGCCGCGTGTCGGGGTTGGGAATCGGCACGCCGTCGTAGTTCTTTCCATAGGAGACGAGCGGCCAGCCATAATTCTTGCCTTTTTCGATCAGATTCAGCTCGTCACCGCCGCGCGGGCCGTGTTCGACCTCCCACAATTCGCCCGTGGGCGAAAACGCCAGGCCGTAGGGCGTGCGGTGGCCGGTGGTCCAGGTCTCCGCCGGGGTCAGGTTGGGGCCCGGGAAGGTATACGTGCTAATCACCTTCGCGGTCTTAGCCGCTTCGGTGTCGCGCGGCGGATCGATCAGGGGAATAGTGGCAGCGCCGGTTTTGCCGAAGTTGGGATTGCCGGGAGCGGGTTTGCCGTCCAGCGTCAAGCGCAGGATCTTGCCTTCGGGCTGATTCGGATCCTGGGCCGGGGTGAAGCGCATGCGGTCGCCTACGGTGAGGAACAGATACCGGCCGTCGGGCGAGAAGGCGACTTGCCCGCCCGCCTGTCCGCCTTTGCCCTTAGGCATCTGGCGCCACAGCACCTGGAGGTTTTCCAGTCTAGCCGATTTCCCGAAGATGATCTCAAGCTTGGCACGCGCCAACACCAGCCCGCCGCCATAGTCACCCGGCTCGACATAAGTGAGATAGATACTGTGGTCGGTGGCGTAGTGGGGCGATACGAAAACGCCCAGCATGCCGTTCTGGCCCTGCCAATAGACGGGCGGTGTATGGCGCACCAGGATCTTCTCTCCCTGCTGGGATACCAGCCAAATGGGCCCTACCTTTTCGGTGATGAGCATGCGGCCATCGGGCAGAAAGGCCAGACGCCAGGGAAATTCAAAGGTGGCCACTGTGGTCATGTTGAAGGGCAGGCTGGCTTCGGGCTTCTTTTCGCCCACATTGACCTGAGCCCATGCCGCCGCCGATACCACCGTGAAAAGCAACGCCGCTTTCGCCAATTTCAAGTCGTTTCTCCTTGGTTTTCAAGCGCCCGGGTTTAGGCGATCCGGTGCGCCGTCGTCGGACCGATACTATCATTGCCGTCACGCTCAACGATAGTCTTTGCTCGACCGGCAAGAACGATCGTCTCTCCCACTGGGGTTTTGCGAAACTCGGAAGAGCAACTGCAATCCGAATGCTTCGTACCGCAATCTTTCCTGCCGCCGTCTGCGGCGCTATGGCGCTGCTCGTCACGATTTCCACCTTCGCGCAGGAGATGCACGCCCCATTCCCGTATCCCGAACGGCTTTCCTATCGCGTCGAGTGGCACATGATTACCGCGGGTGTGGCGACGATGGATCTTGTACACGGCCAGCCGGAGGACTGGCGCATCGACATGACCCTGGAGAGCGCGGGAACGGTGGCCAGGCTCTACCATCTGATGGACAAGTATCATGTCATCACCGGCCGGAAATTTTGTGCCGACGAAGCCGAACTCGACGCCGAGCAAGGCAAACAGCACCGCATCACACATCTGATATTCGACAAGCTCGCCCACAAGGTCAAATCGACCCGGCGCGATCTGAAGAACAATGCGGTCGAAACCAAGCATATTGCCGTTGCTCCCTGCACACACGACGTATTAGGCGCGCTGGCGGTGCTGCGTACGATGAACATGCAGCCGGGCGCGTGGCAGTCGCTTCCCATCACCGATGGCAAGAAGATGGTAAACGTCAAGATACACGCGCTAGACAAGGAAACCATCAACGTGCATGGAAATACCTACCGGACGATACGCTACGAAGCGTACTTGTTTAACAAGACGCTCTATAAACGCAAAGGCCGGTGTTTGATCTGGCTCACCGACGATGCGGCGAAGATCCCGGTGCAGTTCCGGTTTCAGTTTGGCTTCCCCATTGGCACCATTTCGGTCGAGCTGCAGAAACGGGACGTGCTGTAATGCGGAATCAGCCATTCCTGGCCGCAAGCCGCCTTTCAGGTGGCCCCCGCGCAACCATGCCCTAGCCGGCTGCGTCATCATAATAAATATGAAGTTTTGTCTTTGCCTGCTGGTGTTGTGTGGCTGCCTGGCTCTGCAGGCGCGGACCGACATGCAGATGAACGTGCAGCAGGTCGCGGATTTCGTCCGTGAGGAGCTGGCGCTTGGGCATCACACCGATAAACAGATCGCGAATTACCTCAAGAATGTCCAGCTCACCCAAAAGCTGACGCAAAAGACGATCACCGATCTCCAAGCGCAAGGCGCCGGCCCGAAGACCGTAAAAGAACTGGAGCGCTTGCGTTCGGAAACCGCCAACATGAAGCCGCCTTCGCAGGCGGCGACCTCTTCGCCGGCGAGTGCGCCGGATCATGTGGCTGCGATCGGCTCGGGAATCATGGGCATCACCGTGAAGGCGCCACCGATTCCGCCGCCGAATTCGATTCAACAGGCGAAAATGCTCGGCACCATCAAGCAATACGCAAAATCCTATAACCGGAGGCTGCCGAATTTCATCTGTGTGCGCGTGACGCGCCAATATACCGCTCTCTACCCGGAGATGGACCGTTACCGGCACACGGGGACGATCCTGGCGCGCGTGGGATATCACGATGGAGAGGAAGAGAACCGGATTTACTCGATCAACGGCAAGCTGGTCAACATGGGCGTCAACCAGGCCCCGCGCCAGGGCGGAGCCTTTTCAACCGGCGAATTTGCCGACCTGATGCGCAGCATCTTCGATCCCCAGAGCCAGGCGCAGTTCGGCTGGGATCACTGGGGCACGCTGCGCACCCAGCGCATGGCCGTCTTCAACTACTACATCGATAGCGCGCACTCGACTTTTTCGATCAGTTGGGAGTCCGGAGCCCCCGACGCGCAGCAAGTGATTACGGCGTATAAAGGCCTCATTTACGCGAGCCCGAACACTGGCGCGATTGCCCGTATCACGTTTATCGCCGTCGATATCCCGCCCATGTTTCCGGTAAAGCAGGCGAAAGATATCCTTGATTACGGCGAAGAGAAGATCGCCGGAAACACCTATATTTGTCCATTGAGCGCCAAGTTGTGGATGCGAAGCGGGGGCCAGCGGTCGCGCAACGAAATCGAATTTCGCGATTACCGCAAGTTCCAGACCGGCTTTGTGATTCAGTACGGCGGGACCGCCAAAGCGCCGCCGCCGCTGCCCAAGAGCGAAACCGAGGAGCAGCCCGCAAGTGCTTCCAAAGCGCCGCCGCCCAAGCCTGCCCAGCAGTCCGACGATCCGTTCGCGCTGCCTACACCTCCTCCGCCGCCCAACCCCGGCAAATAGCCTCCAGGGTGCGAACGATTTCTGTTGTCCTTTTCTTCCGGCAGCACCTGCTTCATAACGTCCGAACGTACGGCTCGTGTTTCGCCATAATCCATTACGCATGCACCCCTGGGCACGCGCCGCTTGCTTCTGATAATAAAATCGATGCGACGCCGACTCTGTTTATCAACGGCAAGCGTGTGCAAGGTGAAGTCGATGCAAATGAGCTAAAGCGGCTGATTGATGAAGCCCAAAGCAATCCACACAGTAGAGGCGGTTCCGGTGCTATTTTATCGAGCAGGTAAGGGTATTTATGCTCCGAAGCTTGTACCGCTCCGGTCGGCTAGTCGCCGCCTCTGTGCTCGCTATTGCGCTCACAAATGTCGGATTCAGCCAACAGGAGTCTGCCGTGCAGGGCTCTCGAGAGAAGCTGATCCAAGAGGCGTACGCGAAGCACGATGTAAAGATCCGCCATCTTTTGCCTCCCTATTCCGGCCCCCCGTTATTGCTGGACCTGTACCAGAGGCGCCTCAAAGACGGTATGTGCAATCCCGAGCAGCACGTGACATGGGAGAGCAACTTTAACGGCATTATGTCTGGACACGCGATCGTCGTCGATCACGGATTTTCCAAGCCCGCCTATGCCACGGCTACAACATTTGTGACGACAGACACATTCGCTTCCGATCTATTCCCTCCCGGCGGAACGGTCTTTTACCGTCGTGATCGCGAAACCGATTAGTGGTGAGGTTTGCATCCCGCAGAGTCGTCGCTACGTGTACACGAAATTCACCTTGGAGGTCTTGAAGGAATTTCAGAAGGGAAAGAGCCGCCGGAAACAGGTACCGCAGAAAAGCGGCCAGATCACGGCTGTGGATTTTGGCGGAACCGTTCGTTTCCCATCCGGCTATCTGGAAACCTTCCTGTTGAGCCATGCGGGATTTCTCGAAGTCGGTGAAAAATACGTTCTTTTCATATGGAACCCAGTTCCGTCTGACGATACACTAGTTATCTCGCAGGCGTACTTGATTCGGGACGGATTAGTTTTTCCCGTCGACACCGACGGTGATGCACAGACGGTCTACACAAAGATGCCGCTGCCCGAGTTCGAAGCCAAGATCCAGGCTGCCGTTCAGCGAAACATTGACACGGATGTGCTCCCCAATGTCCACGCAGCCCCAAGCCGACGCAAATGAGGATGCCTCATACGCACAGTCTCAGAAATCGCGATGCTTTGGCTTAATGTGCGACCAACGGTTCGACAATCAGGCAGCCATTACGCCCGACAACATACACCAAAAGCTGCTGGACTTCGCTAAGGGCGACAAATCGCTTAATGTTGGACGGTTCCAAAGCTGTCTCGATAACCAAATGTCCCTCGGCCTGGTCCTGCGCGACATAAACCTTGCTTCTGACAATAAAATCGATGCGACGCCGACTCTGTTTATCAACGGCAAGCGTGTGCAAGGTGCAGTCGATGCAAACGAGCTAAAGCGGCTGATCGATGAAGCCCAAAGCAATTCACATGATAAAGGCGGTTCCGGTGCTATTTTATCGAGCAGGTAAGCGCGTTTCTGTTCGGAAGCTGTCTCGTTTCACTCGGGCAACCGCTGCATGGGTGCTGGGCTTTGCACTCACAAATATCGGATTGGGTCAACAGGATCTCAGCGCAAAGAAGTCTCGGGAAAAGCTGATCCATGAGGCATACGCTAAGCACGACGACAACGTTCGGCAGCTCTTGCCCAAATACTCCGGGCCGCCGCTAGTGCTAGACCTCTCCAACCGGCGCATTGAGGAGGGCATGTGCGATCCCGAGCAGCACGCGGCGTGGGAGGCGCGCTTCAACGGAATCATGAGCGGAGCGTATGTAACCGATCGTGGAATTTCCAAACCTTCTGAAGCTACGGCAACAGCCTTCACCACGATAGATACCTTCGGACGTATCTATTCTCTTCCAGCAAGGGACGCTGTTGTCGTAGTCGCGCAGCCAATTGCTGGTAAAGTGTGCATCCCCCAGAGGCGGACGTATGTATATACGAAATTCACGCTGCGGGTGCTCAAAGACTTTCGTCAGGGAAACAGCGGCAAAGAGGCCCCGTAGCCAACGAAACAAGTAACGGCTGTGGAGTTCGGTGGAACCATTCGCTTCGCATCCGGATTTCTCGAAACGTTTTTATTGGATCAGCGCGGTTTTATGGAAGTAGGTAAAAAATATATTCTTTTTATGTGGAAGGCAGTTCCCTCCGACGACACATTGGTAATCTCGCAGGCGTACCTAATTCAAAACGGCTTGGTCTACCCTATCAATACCGACGGCGACGGGCAGAAGGGCTACACGAAGATGCCTCTCGCTGAA
The DNA here is from genome assembly GCA_036379475.1 of Bryobacteraceae bacterium. Taxonomy (GTDB): domain Bacteria; phylum Acidobacteriota; class Terriglobia; order Bryobacterales; family Bryobacteraceae; genus Bog-105. The sequence continues at coordinate 5,586 of DASVGP010000033.1, forward strand.
TTCGAAGGAGCGGTTCAGGCCGCTGTTGATCGAAACATTGACACGGATTTGCTACCCAATGTCCGCGCGACCCCGCGTTAGCTAAGCTAGGCCATGCAAAAAAGTACCTGCACCTGCGGATTGTGCGATAGCTAGCCGCACCTTTGCAATTTGTTCTTCTAGGTCTATGACTGCCTAAAAGATTTCCTTCTGTAGCCGAACTTGCGGCGGGCGGTTTTGCGGTCAAACGTCCAATTAATCTGGGTGTGTGCGCGATTAATATCAGTAGATCCGATAATGGGATGCACACACCTCTGGCTTGGCTCTGGCCATCGATTTGTCCGGCGCGGAGAGCAATCGGGACTGTTACTGGTTAGATTGGAACGCCCGTCGCTCTTTAGCGCCACCGCCTGTAGGAGTTGGCGGGCGGTTTTGCCCTGGCGTTCGGCGGCGATAGCAGCCGTCGAATCAAGCATCAATCCCAAGCGGGTGGCTCCAGCGCCTCCCGGTGCGCGGCTATCGCTGCCTCCACATCCTTCGCAAAGTCGGGATCGATAATTCCTGGAGACTCAGCCGGCATCAGAGCGAGACACTCGGAAATCTTGCGCTGCACGGGTTCCGGCGCTCGGATCACAGCCACCGGGTGCATATCGCGCTCGACGATCACCTCGGTTCCACTCTCGACGCGCTTTAGGATTGATCGTACATCCCTGGTCAGGTCTCCCTCGCTGATGTGCAGCGGCTCCATACTTGCGATCATAGCGTTCTTTCCTCCGCCCAACCCCGGCAAATAGCCTCCAGCGTTCGCTCCAGCGCGGTCTCTCGATTGTTCGTGTTGATGACGACGACACGCGCGTTCGGGCCGCACGGCCGCCAGCGCGCGAGCATCCGCTCCGATGCATATCCCGCAAAGACGGAGACCAGGGGCACGCCCGCCGCATGGGCCGCGTGCTGGCCGGCGGAATCGTAGCCGACGTAGAGCCGGCTCTGCACGATCTGACTGGCGAAGGAAGCATAGCTGCCATCGTGGAGATGAAGGCTGGCGGGGGACCCCAGGCGCCCGGCCAGGGCAGTGACGCGCTCGGCCTCTTCGCCGCCAGCACCGCGGTCGAGGATCACGGGAACGTTGTAGTCGAGCAAGGCGCGCAGGACTTCGTATTCGAAATCGCCGCCGGCGCGTTTATCCGCGTTCTCGCCCACGCCGAAACTGACGGCGATCTCCGCGATTCGCGGCTGCGGCGGAGGAGCCAGATAGGGCCGCGCGCGCGGCGTGTCGAAGACCTCCGCCAGCCATTCCGCGGTCAGATCCGGCAGCGCGGTATCGGTCGTGCCGCCGAAGGCGCGGCTCTCGAAAAAGTAATAGCGCGAATCGTCGCCAACCGGCAGTAGCCCGAGCTGCGTGAGACGCGAATCGGGATCGATCACAATCGCCTTCGGCGCTTCCATCGCCGCTTTCAGTTCCGATGCCGCCAGCAAGCGTTCGCGCAGCACCGTCGAGCGGCCGTAGGGGACCACGACCGGCTCGATGCGGGGATCGGCGGCAAACAGTTCGGCGTTTTTTGCTGGGCCGACGAAATGAATCCGCGCTTCCGGAAAATGCTGTTTCGCCGCGGCCAGTGCGACGCTAGTCACGGCGATGTCCGCGCCTAGCGTGACTCGCGAAAGCACGAACACATTTTGCACTTCGCCGCCGGAAAATTTGCGCACCTGCCGCACGCGTTTGTAGCGGACCAGCAAGTCGGTGGCGCGGTATTCGGGCATGGCGCGCGCAATCACGTGCGAGAACAGGCGCGCGTAAAGGTCACATAGTGTCGGCTCGAACAGATCGCCCAGGCGTTCGATCACAATGCCGAATAGCGCTCGCGTCGCGGCGCCGGCGAGAAAAGGATCTTCTTCGTCCAGAGCACGCTCGATCAGCGCGTCCAACATGCGCGCGGGCCAGGTGCCCTCTTTCAGGCAGGTGTCCAGGATCTGCCGCGCCAGTTCACTCGCCGGTATACTTTGCAATTAACAAACCCAGTTTGTCTTTGGCGTCTTGGGGAATCGTAGCGCGTTCCGTCATGATGGCGTGCTTCAATGCCGAGCCGCACTTGCACGTCCGCTCGCGCGGCATGTTGCGGATCGCATTGCGCACGAGCTTGCAGGCGTTTTCGGCGTTCTTAGTCAGGTTGTGAATGACCTGATCCACCGAAACAGCGGCATGATCCTGGTGCCAGCAGTCGTAATCGGTGACCATGGCCGCGGCGGCATAACAGATCTCCGCTTCGCGGGCCAGTTTCGCCTCCTGCAGCAGCGTCATGCCGATAATGTCCATGCCCCAACTGCGATAGACGTTCGATTCGGCGCGCGTCGAGAACGCCGGACCTTCCATGCACAGATACGTGCCGCCCTTTTTGCTATTGATTCCGGCTTTCAGTCCGGCGTTGTGTACGACGCCGATCAACTGCGGGCATATGGGGTCGGCAAAGGTGATATGAGCGACCACGCCGCCGGTGAAAAATGTGGAGGCGCGGCCGCGCGTGCGGTCGAAAAACTGGTCGGGCACAACGAAATCGAGCGGCCGGTGCTCTTCCTTCAAAGAGCCGACCGCGCTGATCGAAATGATACGCTCCACGCCCAGCATTTTCATGCCGAAGATGTTCGCGCGATAATTCAGGTCCGACGGAGAGATCCGGTGCCCGCGCCCGTGCCGTGCCAGAAAGGCTACTTTTTTCCCTTCCAGCTGTCCCAAAAAATAAGCGTCGGAGGGATCGCCGAAGGGCGTCTTGAGAGGCACCTCCTCGCGCGCTTCAACCCCGGGCATGCTGTAAAATCCGCTGCCGCCGATAATGCCGATTTCCGCTCTCTGCTCCAATCCGGTCTCTCCTATTTTTGAATCAATTCCAACAAAACTCCACCCGCCGATGCCGGGTGTACGAAGACATAAGTATGGCCGTCTGCGCCCCGGCGCGGCTCGTTCAGCAATCGCGCGCCCTGCTGCTTTAGCCGCTCGATGGCCGCGGCCAGATCGTCTACGCGTAACGCGACGTGGTGCAGACCCGGCCCGCGCTTTTCAAGAAATCTGGCGATGGCAGATTCCGCATCGGTCGCCTCCAGCAGTTCAATCGACGCATCTCCCGCGGGAAGCATGGCGACGCTGACGTGTTCGGCTGCCACCGTTTCGCGTCGGCTCACGCGCATGCCCAGCAAACGCTCGTAAAAGGCGAGTCCTTCGTCGAGACTGCGCACCGCGATCCCGAGATGATCGATTTGGATCGAGGAGGCTGGTGGAATCCGCTCCCTCGCGGTCGCGGCTCGGTAAGCGTCGTGGATGACAGAAAGCAGCTCGGCGCAGCCTGTGCCTTCGGTCGCAACGACTCGCCGGATGGGCACGGCGATGCCGCTGGCCCGCAATCCCTGCTCCAAGCGGTCCGCTCCCGGAAGGTCTGCCTTGTTGATTGCGAATACATCCGCGATCTCCATCATACCGGCCTTCTCCGCTTGCACATCGTCGCCGAAGCCGGGCGCCAGAACGACGACAGTTACCGCTGCGAGCCGCGCGATTGCCACTTCGTCCTGGCCCGCGCCGACGGTTTCGATCAGCACCAGATCGCGCCCCGCGGCATCGAGGAGAAGCGCTAGTTCTTGTGTCGCGCGGGCGATGCCTCCGGGTGCCCCTCGGCTCGCTAGCGAACGGATGAAGACGCCCCCATCGCCGGAATGCTCCTGCATGCGTATGCGGTCGCCGAGGAGCGCGCCTTGCGAGTATGGGCTGCTCGGATCGATGGCCAGCACGCCAACAGTCTGGCCCGCACTCCGCGCCAGTTTGACTAGTTGATTGACGAGCGTGCTCTTGCCCGCGCCCGGCGGCCCCGTGATGCCGACGACCATTGCCTTGCCCGTGTGCGGCGCCAGCGTCGCAAGCAGTTCCCGCCCGGCGGCTTTCCGATTTTCGATCAGCGTCGCCGCACGCGCCAGCGCACGCATCTCGCCCGCAAGAATGCCCTGCGCCAGAGCCGCCGCTGTGACTTCGCCCGCCAACTTACTCTTGTAGCAGAGGAATCGCTAACCATGGGCATGGTCGGAATGATCGGGTCGATGCGCTCTTTCGGGAAAGATGCATCGGTCTTGAAACAAAAGGTAAAGCCAGGGACTGCGCTACGCATGCTGAAGTTCGCTCGTCCATATACGTGGCTCCTTGCCCTGTTTCTGCTTGCCGTGGTTCTCGATGCCGCCGTTGGCATCGCCAATCCATTGATTTACCGGTCGATTATCAATAACGGTATTCTCGCCGGCAACGCCGGTTTGATTGTCCGGCTTGCTATTTTGATCGGCATTCTCGGTATCTTCGATGCCGCGCTTGGTTTGACAAAATCCTATCTGTCCTCGCGAACCGGCGCCCGCGTTGTGCTCGCTCTGCGCAGCAAGCTCTTCGAACATGTTCAGGGGATGCCCCTGGCGTTCTTCACGCGAGTACGTACAGGAGCTCTGGTCACCAGATTGAATGCGGATGTGACCGGCGCGCAGAGCGCGTTCACCGACATCCTGTCGAACGTGGTGGGCAACGCCGTCACGGTGGTCCTGATCCTCGGGGCAATGTTCACGCTGAGCTGGGAGATCACGCTCGCGGCGCTGGTCCTGCTCCCCCTTTTCCTGCTCCCCGCTCGTTTCTGGGGCCGTAGACTGCAGCAAATCACCCGCGAGACCTACGACTTGACCGCCGAAATGAATAATCTGATGATCGAGCGTTTTAACGTTGCCGGTGCGCAGCTCGCAAAGCTGTTCGGACGCCCGCGGGAAGAAATGGCCGCTTTCGAGGCCAGAGCCAAGCGCGTCTCCGACATCGGAGTGAAGCGCGCCATTTATGGCCGTCTCTTCTTCACGGCGCTTCTTCTGATGGCGATGTTCGCGACTGCGCTTGCTTACGGATGGGGCGGCGTTCTTGCCGTCGGGCACGTGCTGGATGTCGGTACCGTTGTCGCATTCGTGTCCTACCTGGCTCGCCTATATGGCCCGCTCGCCGGACTTTCCAACATCCAGGTGAGTCTCATGACCGCGCTGGTCTCCTTCGAGCGAGTCTTCGAAGTGCTCGATCTCAAGCCGGCGATTCAGGAGAAGCCAGACGCAGCCGTTATTCCCTCCGGCCCGGCGCGTATCTCATTCGATCATGTCTCGTTCCGCTATCCGGCGTCGTCTGAGGTATCACTCGGTTCACTGGAATCCGTCGCCCAGGCCGCTAACACCCAAGCAAAGCTTGTGCTGCGCGATGTAACGTTTACGATCGAACCAGGACAACTCCTCGCTCTTGTTGGACCTTCCGGCGCCGGCAAGACCACAATGACCCATCTCGTTGCCCGGCTTTATGACGTCCAGAGCGGCTCGGTTGCGATCAACGGTATCGACGTTCGCGACGCCAGAATTGATGTCCTGTATCAGCGCATCGGAATGGTTACGCAGGACGCTCACCTCTTCCACGACACCATCCGCGCGAATCTGCTCTATGCAAAGCCAGGCGCGTCAGATGCGGAACTGAACCAGGCATTGAGCGCCGCTCAACTCTTGCCGCTCGTGACATCTCTGCCGGAAGGTCTCGATACTTTGGTGGGCGAGCGCGGCTATCGCTTTTCGGGAGGAGAGAAGCAACGCTTGGCGATTGCCCGGCTCCTCCTCAAAGCTCCCGATATCGTCATTCTGGACGAAGCCACAGCGCATCTCGATTCCGAGTCGGAAACCGCTATTCAGAAAGCTTTCGAGATCGCGTTGCAAGATCGCACCTCGATTGTAATCGCGCACCGCCTTTCGACCATACTCAAAGCCGATCTGATCCTTGTTGTCCAGGGCGGCCAGATCATCGAGCACGGAACCCACGCCGAGCTGCTGCAAACGAGCGGGCTCTATGCGGAACTGTACCGGCTGCAATTTGCGCAAGTCCGATAGCGCGGCAACGCGGCGTTTTAAGGATTATCCTGTGGAAAAGTGACACGCAAATACGCTCTCGTGATCGAGGGAGATCCGGGCGCTTACAGCGCTTATGTGCCGGAGCTACCGGCGGTTCTGGTCACGGGACCGTCTATGGACGAGGTTTCCTCTCGAGCGAAGGAAGCTATCCAGTTGTATTGGGAGAATCTCTCGATCAACCGCCGCCCACCAAGTTCGCAGATGCGCGAAATCGAAGTCGAATTGCAAATTCATTAGGCGCTACTCCCGTCAGGCGGCAGAGGCTTTGATGTGGAAGCGGACGCCGGCGTGCCTTTGCAGAAAGCTGACGATCTCGAAGAGGTTATCGGCGCGCGGGTTGCCGCTCGGGCCGAGCATGCGCATGAGGCTCTTCGATGGGATACGGGTGGCATTCGCAAGTTCGGTAAATCCGACTGTCGCATTGATGTAGTCGCGTAGAATTCGCTTTCCGACGGCGATGTCGCCCCCGAGCATCGATTCGATGCCTTCGCGCAGCAGTTCCTTGCGGTACTTCGGGTCGCGCGCAACGCGAGCTCGAATGGTCTCCTTGAAGTCACGAGTCAAGGGCATTACTTATCTCCTAAGTTTTCGCTCTTTGTAATCTAGCCAGCGGGCAATCGCGGTTTCGATATCTTTCTGCTGCCGTTTCTTCATGCCGCCACCGAGCAGAATGACCAACCGCTCGCCATCTCGTCCGAAATACAGGCGGTAACCGGGACCAAAATCGATTTTGGATTCGAAAACGCCCGATCCACCGCCTTTCACGTTCGAGAAATTTCCAAGCGCCAGCCTAGTGAGCGCGGTCGTAATCTTCGCCGCCGCCTGCGCGTTCAAGCGGTTGAACCACGCTGCGTATGGGCTCCGGCCGGCAACATCGTTATATTCCCGAACGTCTACCACGATAGTACCGCATGTGTTACCATTTGGCTACTCCTGCAACAACTGCCGAGCAATCACCAGCCTCTGAATTTCGCTGGTCCCTTCGCCAATCGTGCAGAGCTTCACGTCGCGGTAGAACTTTTCCACGGGATAGTCTTTAATGAACCCGTAGCCACCGTGGATCTGGAGCGCCTGGTCCGCGACGCGCACCGCCATCTCGGAGGCGAAGAGTTTGGCCATGGCGGATTCTTTGGTGACGCGCTTGCCGGCGTCCTTGCGCGCTCCGGCGCAGTAAGTGAGCCAGCGCGCGGCCTCGATGTTGGTCGCCATGTCCGCCAGCTTGTGCTGGATGGCCTGGAATTCGGAGATAAAGCGCCCGAATTGCTTTCTTTGTTTGGAGTACTTGAGCGCCGCCTCATAGGCGCCTTGGGCGAGTCCTGTAGCCAAAGCGGCAATGGAGATGCGGCCGCCATCGAGAATGCGCAAGCTATCGACAAAGCCTTCGCCCGGTTTGCCCAGTAATTGCGCAGGCGCCAGCCGGCAATTGGTAAACAGGACTTCGCCGGTAGCGCTGGCGCGCATGCCGAGCTTGTTTTCCTTCTTCCCGGTGGTAAATCCCGGCATTCCTTTTTCGAGAATGAAGGCCGAGATGCCGTGATGCGAGGCGGAGCGGTTGGTTACCGCCATGGCGACGCAAACGTTCGCGTACTGCGCGTTGGTCGTGAAGGTTTTGCCGCCGTTGAGCACCCATTGGCCGTTCTTCAGGACGGCCAGCGAGCGCGTGCCTGCGGCGTCGGAGCCCGCCTCAGGCTCGGTCAGCGACCAGCAGCCGATCCATTCGCCCGCGGCGAGCTTCGGAATGTATTTTTGCCGCTGCTCGTCACTACCGGCTAGATAGATGTGATTCGTGCAAAGAGAATTGTGCGCGGCCACAATCAGCGCAACGCTCGGGTCCACGCGCGCTAGCTCTTCAACCACGATGCAGTATTCGATGTAGCCGAGTCCGGCGCCGCCCAGGTCTTCGGGGAAAATGACGCCCATCGCGCCCAGTTCGCCGGCTTTGCGGATCGCTTCCAACGGAAAAATTTGATTCTCGTCCCATTCCAGGACGTGCGGCGCGATCTCAGCCTCGGCGAAATCGCGGATCAGCTTGCGAAGCTGAACCTGCTCCGGAGTGAATTCGAAATCCATGCGAAGATTTAGACAATTTTAGCCGGAGCGGCATGGTCATGCTTTGAGCGGCGCAGGCGTGATTTCATATCCCCGCAACTCGGGTATTTCGGAATCCAATCCAGTCTTGGCAAACAAGAATGAGATTTCTGTGCCCAGCCCGCCAGCCTCGGCACATTCGTTCTCAACAGCGTTGTGCGGGATGTCGCGTGTTTCCTCTTCCATGTTCCGGTCTTTCAGGAGCGGCGCCTAAACAATACCACGATGTCGTTCTGTGCGGTTTAGTAGATATGGGCTTCCAAAGGTCGCGTCTTCTGCTCGTGGTTTTCTTTCCGCAAACCCATCAGAACGCAGGCGCCCGCAAGGAGCGGAAGCGAGGCGATCCAGACGACATCGCTATAGAGTTTGTGATCCGCCAGATAGCCGATCAGAGGCGAAATCGCGGTCTGCAGGAATCCATAGGCGCAAGTCAAGGCGGCAATGGCAAGGCCCGACCGCGCAGCGCCATAAATGTCGATCGGCAGCGCGTATAGATTGACGCTGCCCGAGAGCGCGAAGAAGAAGCTGACCGAAATGCAAGCCGTCGCCCAGGCCGCATTGGGCGCGAGCGGCAGCAGCAAGGTCAGCAGCGAGCCGATGGCGCTCACCCAGATGGCACGCTGGCGCGCGGCGATCGGAGCGGTCTTACGGCGAATCCAGCGCAGCGAAAGCCAGCCGCCGAAGAACCCACCGACATTGGAAACCAGCGGCGGAATCCAAACGTAGGCTTCGGTTTGCTTCAGTGTCAGATGAGTCACCTGGGTGAGATACAAAGTCGTCCAGTTCGACCATAACGAGTAACTGCCCATCCAAAGAATCGTTGCGATGACGAGCAGAATCAGGTTGCGCTCGCGCAGCATGGAGAATTCGTGACGGACGGGTGCGGCGGCTTTCTGCGCCTCGGAGGGTCGAATCGCGCGGCTCGTTAGCAGCCAGACCGGAATCCAAACGAATCCCAACAGACCCGTGAGCATGAACGGCGCCTGCCAGCTATGCGCCAGCGCGATGCCGATAAAAAGCGGCGCGATCGCCAGACCCAAACTGATGCCGATGCCGTTCACGGCCGCTCCCAGTGCCCGCTCTTCGGGCTTGAGATACATCCCGTTGACTTTTCCCGCCGCGGGCACGGCGGGCGATTCGCCGATGCCGAGTGCGATTCGGCAGCCAAGTAATCCGCCGAAACTTCCCGCCAGCCCGGTTGCAATCGCTGAAGCGGACCACCAGCTCACGGCTGCGGTCATCCCGCGGTTGACTCCCACGCGATCCAAAAACCATCCGGTCGCGAGAGAACTGGCGGCATAAGCGATC
>DASVGP010000034.1:0-2927 GCA_036379475.1 Bryobacteraceae bacterium
AGACGCGCACCGAAGCGGCGATTCTCGCGATCCAGCAAGGTTTGATCCCGGTGCCCGAGTAGTCGCAACTCTACTCACTGCAGTACTTTCTGCTTGCCCTGCGTCAGCTTGCGCCATTTCTCCATCATCGACCGGCCCTCCGTCTTCTTGCCCATAGCGATCAATGTCCGTCCGAGCAAATACGTCGCCGAAGTGTTGCTCGGGTCCAGCATCAGAGCGCGGCGTAAGATGCCCTCGGCGTTCGTATAGTTCTTCTGGTTGAAGTAGCATTTGCCGAGCAGGATAAACGGTCCGCTGAAATCCGGATTCAGCCAGATAGCGCGTTGCAGATCCGGAATCGCGGTCTCCCATTTCCCCTGGCGCGTATAGGCATCGCCGAGCCGGTACCAGGCCATGGAAAAATTCGGATTGATCGCGAGTTCCTGGCGTAAGTCTGCGATGGCCTGATCGAATTGGCCGTGATAGATCTCGACTTCCGCGATCAGGAAGTGCGCTTCGGGCAGTTTGGGATCAAGCGCGAGAGCCTTGTGCAACTCGGGCACCGCCTGCTTCTCGTATCCTTTCTTAATCATCATCTGGCCGGCAATCAGGTGCGCCGCTGCGGATTCGGGCTGCAAATCGAACAACCGCGCAAACGCCGCTTCCGATTGCTCCTCCTGGCCGTTTTGCAGATAAGCGTAGCCCAGCATGTAATTCGCCTCGTTAATGTTCGGCGCTTTTTCGAGCCAGGGAATCGCCTTGGGCGCCTGCGAAAGCAGGAAATAGCTCTCGCCGATCAGCAGCACCGTATCCTTATATTCGTCCGACTTCGGGTCTTCGGCACGTGCGGCTTCTTCGAGCGCCGGAATCGCCTCGGCATACTTGTGCTGGTTATAGAGCGCGAGCCCGCGCTGGTGCGCACCGTTCATAGCGGCAAACAGCAGCAGGCCGGGAACCAGGGCGCTCCACATCATCAAAAGTATAATGAGCCGTGGTTTTGCTCGCGCAAGCGCTCTTGCTTGCGGCGTCGGTATCTGCGTCGAGGCCCGCGCCCCAAGCGCCGACGGCAACTGGGACGAGTCCCTGCCAGTCCTGCCATCCGCAAGAAGTGAAAGCGTTCCGCGAATCGCCCATGGGGCGTTCCTTTGGAGTGTCTTCCGGCGAGCCGGCGGGCAGTCTCACCCATGCTCTCTCGGGTAGCCACATCGACATCTTTTGGAAAAACGGCAAGCTCCATCACAAGGTCGAAGAGCGAGGGATCACCGCAGATTACCCGATCGCCTATTATGTTGGCGCAGGGAGCGTGGGACGAAGCTATCTGATCGATCTGGACGGTCATCTCTTTCAATCTCCGGCCTCCTACTTCACGCACCGCCATGCCTGGGGCGTGTCGCCCGGCTATGAAACCGAGCAAACGCTGGATTTCAGCCGCGCCGTCGGCTCCGGCTGCCTCCACTGTCATGCCGGAGCGAGCGTTGCGCCGAAAGTGCGCCCGGCGGTAGAAGCGCTTTCCTGCGAACGCTGCCATGGGCCGAGCGCAAATCATCTGCGCGATCCGGTTCCCGGCAGCATCGTCAATCCGGCCAAACTTCCGCGCCGCGAGCGCGATAGTGTTTGCGAACAATGCCATTTGGAAGGCGCAACGGCGGTGCTCAATCCGGGCAAAACCTGGTGGGATTTCCGCCCTGGTAAGCCTTTGGAGAATGTCGAAACGCTGTATGTCTACCGCACCGCAGACGGCCGGCCCGCCACCTCCGCCGCCGTCAGCCAGGCCGAGCAGCTTGCCGGGAGCATGTGCGTGCGCGCCCGCCGCGGTAAGCTCTGGTGCGGCAGTTGCCACAATCCGCACGGCCCGCCGGTTCAGGACAGAAAAGCGCAGATCCGCCGCGTTTGCGAATCCTGCCATTCGCGAGTGGAACTGGCGCGCTCGCATACGGCAAATGAGACCGATTGCGTCTCCTGCCATATGCCGCGGCGCAAAGCTTCCGATATCGCCCACGCGACCATCACCGATCACCGGCTCCTGAAGCGTCCAAAGCAGGAGACGGCAAGCGGCCCAGTCATCATGGCGGCCTGGCACGAGCCGCCGCCTGGGGTTGTCAGCCGCAATCTCGGACTGGCCTATTTCCATGTGGCCAAGCAGAAGCAATCCGGCCATGATTTCGAGCACGCCTACGATCTGCTCTCCCATCTCACTCATGAGGACCGCGACGCGCCGGTTCAGGCGGCGCTTGGCTACATGCTGCTCGGCAGTGGGCAAGCACAAAAGGCTGTGGCCCTTTTCGAGCGCGCCGCGAAAGCAAATCCCGCCAGCGCCGAGTACTGGCTCGACCTGGGCGTGGCGCAAAACGCCGCCGGCGATCCCGCTGCCATTTCTTCGCTGCGCAAGAGTATTCAAAATGATCCCTACGATTACCGGCCGTATGAAGCGCTTTCCCGGCTTTACGCTGGCCGGAAGCAGCCCGCGCTCGGCAAATCCGTGCTCGGCCAGTTCTTGAAACTAGTCCCACAAAATTTGACTATCCGGCTAGAGATAACCAGATAGGCTCGCACTTCATTCACTTCTGTATTTCCAAATCTTTTCGCCTTTAAATCCAGCGCCTTACACCCTCCTCACCCGCCCATCCCGCACACCCGCCCCGCACGCTCGACCTGTAGAGCAGGCGTTTTCGCCTGCCACCGCACACCCTCTGGAGACAACCATGGCAACAGCCAAACAAATCGCAGCCAATCGCCGCAACGCACAAAAATCCTGTGGCCCCAAGTCCGTCGAGACCAAGGCCAAAGTCGCCCAGAACGGCATCAAACACGGCCTCTGCGCCAAATTCCGCGTCCTCAAAGAAGTCGAAAAGCAGGAAAACTTCGACGCTTTTCTCAATAAGCTCATCGAAGACGAGCAGCCCGTCGGCCAGGCCGAAATCGAGTTGGTCGTCAAAATGGCCGAACAT
>DASVGP010000035.1:0-15381 GCA_036379475.1 Bryobacteraceae bacterium
CTCGAACGCGCCCGCGACCGTGATTCCGGAGACCACCGTGAACGCCAAGGAGCAGAAGGCGCGCAACGTGGTGCTCCAGCAAGGCGCGACGGTCGAGCAACTGGTGAAAGCGCTGGGCGCGATCGGCTCGACCACGCGCGATGTGATCGCGATTCTGGAGAGTCTGCGTGCGGCCGGCGCTCTCGACGCCGAAATCGAAGTGATTTGATGGGAAACGCTATGGACCCGATGACCGCCATTCCTTCCACCTCCTCGCTGCTGGGCTTGGACGCGGCGGATTTAAAGCAGGGCTCGCGCGCCGCAAAGATTCACAAAGCCGCAGAGGATTTCGAAGCTCTGATGATCGGCGAAATGCTCAAGACCGCACGCGAAACAGGTTCCGAGGGCTGGATGGGCAGCGGCGATGGCGCGGCCAACGGCTCCGCTATGGGGTTGGGCGAAACTCAGCTTGCGCTGGCGATCGCGCGCGGCGGAGGGTTTGGTTTGGCGCAAATGATCGAAAAGCAGCTTGCTGGTCCCGGCGGCGCTGGCGATCAAAACAAGAACGCCAGTTCGGGCGCGCCTGAAGCCGGTTCGGCGAAGTAGTCCGCATAGGGCGTCTCCGCTTCGTGCATGGCCGTACGAGCAGCTTCTTCCGGTGCCGCTAGAAGCTGCAAGCCTTGTTTTTGTTCGGCAGCGGTATGCCAGGCTTCGAGCAGCGTCCCCAGCAGTTTCTCCACTTCCTCGAAGGCCGCGGCGCTCTTCTTCGCATGGCCTTCCATGAGTTTTTTCTGCATATAGTTGTAAAGCCGGGCAAGATTGGCGCTGATTTCGCCGCCCTTCCGATGGTCGAGCGAGGTGGCCAGCTCGGTCAGAATATTGACCGCTTTGCTCACCGCTTTGGCCCGGCCCCAAATGTCTTCACTCCCCAGGCAGCGCCGGGCATCCCGCGTAGCCTCCAGCGCTCCTTCGTATAGTGCCACCACCAGGCGAACCGGATCGCTGTCGCAGAGGCTGCCCTCGACATAAGCCCGATAGGGGTCGGCGTGATGATTCATGTCCATCTCCCGCAGTCCATATCGAGGCGAACCGGGTCGGTTTAGAGGCTCATAGCGAGTGGTGAAGAATCGCGCTTAGAGTCCGGACCTTATCGCCGATATGAGGGAGAGGAAGGAAGTCCGCCCGCGCACCATGTTTTCGATCGTCGGAGTTGTGGTGGTATTTGGCGCCATTTTGGGCGGCTATCTGATGGAGCAGGGCAAGATCGCGGTGCTGCTGCAGCCTTCCGAGCTCATCATTATTGCGGGCGCCGCAACCGGAGCGCTGCTAATCGCCAATCCGCTGCCGGTCATCTTGAGCATCGTGAAGGGGCTGAAAGGCGTATTCCTGCCTTCCCGCTACAGCAAGAAGTTGTATCTGGAAACCCTGAAAATGCTGAACGATCTGTTTATGCGGGCGCGAAAGAACGGACTGACCAGCCTGGAGCCGGACGTGGAACAGCCCGAGACCAGCGAATTTTTCAAAAGCTGCCCTAGCGTGTCCAAGGACCGCCGCGTGCTGGCCTTCATTTGCGACACGCTGCGCATGGCCATGACGGGCGCGATCGCGCATCACGAGCTGGACCAGATGATCGAAGTCGATCTGGAGGTGCAGCAAGCGGACCTGCACGCTCCGGTCGGCGCGCTCAACCATATCGCCGATTCGCTGCCGGGCTTCGGTATCGTCGCGGCGGTGCTGGGAGTGGTGGTGACCATGCAATCCCTGGGCGGAGCGCCTGCGCTGATCGGACAAAAGGTCGCCGCCGCGCTGGTTGGAACCTTTCTCGGCATTCTGCTGTGTTATGGGCTTCTTTCTCCGCTGGCGGCCAACATGAACGGCGTCAATCACCAGGAAGCGCACTACTACCATTGCCTGCATACCGGCCTGATCGCATTCCTGCGCGGCTCCGCGCCCATTGTGGCCATTGAATTTTCCCGGCGCTCGATTCCCGCCGCCCTGCGCCCCGGTTTTCAGGAGATGGAAGACTACTGCCGCGGCCGAAAGAGCGGCGAAGCGGCCGCTGAAGGCGGGGCGCAGCCGAATGAGGCGGCTGATGCCGCTGGGGCGGCGGAGCCCGCATGAATAAGCCGGATAAAGAAGCGCCGCCGGCTATCATCATCATCAAGAAAAAAAGGGCAGGGGAGGCCCCCCACGGCGGCGCCTGGAAAGTGGCTTATGCCGATTTCGTCACCGCGCTGATGGCCTTGTTCATCGTGCTCTGGCTCACCATGGCGAGTCAGCCGGTCAAAAAGGCTATTGCCAGTTATTTCAGCGATCCACATAGCTCAGTCAGCAAGACCGGCACCGCCCTCGGCGGAGTCGGGAAAACACTCACCGTCACAAAGGACAACCTAACCCTTCTCAAGCGCCGCATCGAAACCGCGCTGCTTCAGAATCCCGATCTTTCGAAGCTGAAGCATTATGTCCAAATGACCATGACCAGCGAAGGTCTGCGCATCGAGTTGTTGGAGAACGCGAAGGGCGTCTTCTTCGATAACGGCCGGTCCGAACCCACTCCGGACGGGAAGAAACTGCTTATCCTGGTCGCCGCCCAGCTCGGTCAGGTTCCCAACCGGCTGTTAATCGAAGGCTACACCGATGCCAAACCGTATCACGACGCCACAATCTATTCCAATTGGGAGCTGTCGGCGGATCGTGCGAACGCGACACGCCGGATTCTGCAGAACCATGGTGTGCGCGAGAATCAGGTTTCGCAGGTGCGCGGCTACGCCGATCAGCAGCTTCGGGTGCCCGACAACCCCTTCGACCCCTCGAACCGCCGGGTTTCGATCATCGTCGAGTACACCCGGCAGGACATCATGAAAGCGCTGCACGGCTCCGAAGCGCCCGCCGCCACGCACACTTCGGCGTCCGCCACCGCGCACACCCCTTAGCTCCCCCGGGCTGAGCGGTCTGCTGACGAATCGTTCTATTTGAAAACTTCCTTCTAATGCGCCGGAACGCTCATCGATAACGCTTTGTCGGTCGAGCTTTCCGCATGCCTATCCCCATTCCTATCCAGACGGCCCCAATTGCAGTGGGGCAGACGATCGTTTTTTGTCGTCTGCCGGCGGCGGACCAGTCTGCGCCACTGATGGCACGCGACATTCGCTCGTCGGTCGTTCTCGCCGTATCTGCCCCTAGTATCGGGTTGGCAGGGCTGCTAAGGTTTGCCTATCCGGATTCGGCTGCGGATCCTGCGTTGGCCGAAGAGAACCCTTACCTGTTCGCCGATACCGGCATTGCGCAATTACTCTCTCACGTGCGCGCCTATGGCGTTTTAGATCGCGATCTGCGCCTGTATGGCTGCGGCGCTGCGGCGCTTGCCGAACGCACGCAAGGGGCGGAATGGGCGAAGGCCAACGAACTGGCGCTGAAAAAAACTCTCTGGCGCGAACATCTCTATCTCGCGGGCGAAGACCTCGGCGGCGACTGCGCCCGCTCGCTCTGGCTGGATGCGAGCGGCCGCATTATTGTCCGTTCCGAAAGACCGCGCGCAGCCGCAGCGGCGCAGGGGTTACGCCATGCCGTTTAATGTTCTCCTGGTCGAGCAATCGCCGGTCATGCGGCAATTTCTCCGCCGCGTTGTAGAGATGCCCGGCCTTCCCGAATCGTCCTGTGCCGTGGCCGAAAGCGGCGCGGCGGCGGCGCGCGAGATGGCGGATCACCCTCCTGATCTCATCGTGCTCGATACCAATATGATGGCGCCGGAAGAGGCTACTCTCCTGCAGCGGATTCGCCGCGACCCGAAACTACAACACGTCCCCTGCATCGTGGTCTCCGAAGATGCGACCGCCACGCGTGCGCAGCAGATGCTCGACTTGGGCGCCACCGCTTACTTGCCCAAACCGCTTGCGCCCGCCGCACTGCGCGCCGCAATCGAAAGGAGTTTCCATGCCGGCTGCATGCGCAACTGAAAGCGAAATCGCCGCCGCGCTCGATTGCAGCGTGCGCTATGCGCTCGAAACCATGTGTTTTGCCGAGGCGGTACCGGCGCCCTCCGCTGTCGAGCATGTCAAATACGTAACGGTCGCTTTCCGTGCCGGTTTCGCCGGAACACTGGAAATCGCCGCTACGCCCGCCGCCGCGCAAAGGCTCGCCTCCGCGCTGCTCGGATTGCAACCCGGCGAAGCGCCCGGCGAAGCATACGTGGACGATACGCTTTGCGAGCTGGCGACGACGATCTGCGGGCGTTTCCTCAGCTCGCTCGATGCCTCCGCTTGTCTGCGCCTCGAACAGGCGCGGCTGGAGACGAAAAGCAGCGCCGCGCCTCCGGATCTCCAACTCGGGTTTCAGGTCGAGCGTGGAGAGATGACGGTTTCGCTTCGGTTCGACTGAGCGCTATTGACGCGACACGGAGCCCTTTGCAGGAGCGTGTTTGGCCAGAAACTCCTTTTGCGCGGTATCGGACGCCGGGGCCGCGTGCGGATCGTGCGCTCGCAGGTGCATCACCTGATCGCCATCCTGCACCGTGTAGGCCGGCCAGTGGGGCAAACCTTTGCCGTTCGGATTACCCTTCTTAGCAAAGTTGGTCCAATAAGACGACATCATGTGCGACACCTTCCAGTCGGCCGGACGCCAGGGCAAGTATTTCGACGCTAGCGTCCCGAATACGAATTCGATTTCCGAAGAATGATAGGCGCCGCGCGACGGCGTGCCCTTCTTCATCGGAGGAGCTTGCTCGAAATGATAGCGGTAGACAGTCGCTTCGCCGGTTTTCTGCTGCGCTTGGATCCATTCCCAGGTGCCGAGCGCGATGAACATGTCGGCGGAGAACGCATCGTGGGATTGCCGCGCCTGCTTGTTATTTGCCGCCGGGAAGAGCTTTAAAAATTCGGTAGCTTTATGCGGGAACATGGCGTGTGCCTGCGCGGTCCAACTTGCGACCGTAGCCGGAGGCTTGCCGCCGCCGATGCCGCCTTCGTTCTGGTTCCAGCCGGCGAGCAGCGCCACATGGTTCTGGTTGCCCGCTTGATAAATCTCGCTGGCGGATTCGGGTAGGAAATAGCCATCGACGCAAGGCCAAAAGCCAAACCCATATTTTCGATTTTTCAACACGTCATCCAAGAGCGCCCGCGCGGGCACGGCACGCAGGGCGGATAGCGAATTTGCGCCGATAGAGGCTCCGAATTGCTTGGCCACCGCCTCTGCCTTCTTGAGCGTTTGCTCCGGATGGCCTGGAGTAGATAGCATCGCTCCGCTTTCTCCGATGGCGCGCTCAAACAATCCCTTGGTAAGCGGCGAGGCGACCAGCGCACTCACCGAAAATGAACCTGCCGATTCGCCGAAGATGGTTACGTTGTGCGGATCGCCTCCGAATGCCGCGATGTTCCGCTGCACCCATTTCAATGCCGCGACCTGATCGAGCAGACCATAATCGCCCGATGCGTTGTGCCCATCCTCTTGCAATCCGGGATACGCCATGAATCCGAAGATGCCGAGCCGGTAATTCATGCTCACGACCACCACGCCCTTTTGCGCCAGGAATTTCCCGTCCTGCCGCGGCTCGGAGGAAGCACCGGCCTGAAATCCGCCGCCATAAATCCAAACCATTACCGGCAAATGGGCATTCGCGGAATCGGCCGGCGTCCAGACGTTGAGATAGAGGCAATCTTCGCTCGGTCCGTTGTCACGAAACACCATATCGCTGTAAATGCGGCCTTGCATGCAGCGCGCGCCAAATTGTGTTGCCTGCCGCACGCCCGACCAATGTTTTGCCGGCTGCGGCGCTGTCCAGCGCAACGGCCCGACCGGTGGCTCGGCGTACGGAATGCCTTTATAAACATGGACCTTCGACTGGGGTAACGTCACTCCTTGCACGATTCCCGCATCGGTCTTCACCTGATCGTCGGCGAAGGCGGAGATACTGAAGGCCAAGGCGCAAGAAACAGCGCAGATACTGCGAATCGTAAGTTGTTTAGGCACGTCTGCCAGTGTATACCTGAGCAGCCCCGCAGTCCCGAAACCGAGCCGGAAGCGTAAGCGCCCGAACCAGTGTCTCAGCTCCGAATGCGGCTACTTTGCTCCAACAGTTTCGCCACTAAGCCCGTCCAGCCGGTCTGGTGACTCGCGCCCAAGCCTTGGCCATGGTCGCCGTGAAAGTATTCGTGGAAGAGCACATACGGCCGGAAATGTGGATCGGTCTGGAACATCCGGTTGCCGCCGTAGACCGGGCGTTCGCCGTTGTTGTCCGGCAGAAAGATTGCAGAAAGGCGCCGCGAGAGTTCGGCGGCGGCTTCACCCAGCTTCATACGCCGGCCGGAACCGGTGGGTAATTCGACCGTGAAGGAATCGCCGTAATAGTAATCGAGCCGCTGCAGCGCTTCGATGAAAAGAAGATTCATGGGGAACCAAACCGGGCCGCGCCAGTTGGAGTTGCCACCAAAAGTTCCGGTTCTCGATTCGGCCGGCTCGTAGTCGATTTGAAACTCCGCGCCGTCCAGCGAAAGACGATACGGTTCGTCGAGGTAATAGCGCGAAAGAGAGCGGATGCCGAACGGCGAGAGAAACTCTGCTTCGCTAAAAACGCGTTGCAGGATGCGCTCCAGCCGCGGGCGGTTCACCAGCGCCAGCAGACGGCGGCGCGCAACGCCGCTCCGCTCCAAGGGCGCCAGATCGCCGGTCAGATCGGGGCGGTTCTCGATAAACCACTTCAGCCGTTTTTGGAATCCCGGATGGCGGCCGATGGTTGCGAGCTCCAGCGTGTCGGTAGCAAACACCGGTACCAGCCCCACGAGCGAACGCACACGCAGGAAGATGCTGCGTCCATCGTTTGCGCGCAGATGGTCGTAATAGAAGCCGTCCTCTTCGTCCCACAAGCCGGAGCCGCTGTGGTGGTTGATCGCGTGCGAGATACGCACGAAATGCTCGAAGAACTTGCTGGCGATGTCTTCGTAAGCCGCATCTTCACCGGCCAGCAGCAGCGCGATTTTGAGCATGTTGAGGCAGTACATCGCCATCCAGGCGGTTCCGTCCGATTGCTCCAGCATCCAGCAGCCGGGCAGCGGCGCGCTGCGGTCGAAGAGACCGATATTGTCAAGGCCCAGAAAGCCGCCTTCGAAAATGTTGGCGCCTTCCGAGTCCTTGCGGTTCACCCACCAGGTGAAGTTCATCAGCAGCTTGTGAAAGGCGCGTTCCAAAAACTGGAAATCCGGTTTGCCCTTGATACGCCGATCGATTTGGAACACGCGCCATGCGGCCCACGCATGTACCGGCGGGTTCACGTCGCCGAATGCCCATTCGTAAGCCGGAATCTGCCCGTTGGGGTGCATGTACCATTCGCGCAGGAACAGCGATAGTTGAGCTTTGGCGTTATCCGGATCGGCGGTCGCCAGCGCGACGGTATGGAACGCAAGATCCCAGGCGGCGTACCACGGATACTCCCATTTGTCGGGCATCGAGATGACGTCTTCGTTGTAAAGGTGACGCCAGCGGTGATTGCGGCCTTGTTTGCGCGCCTCGGGAGGTTTGGGCATCGCGGGATCGCCTTCGAGCCAGGTTTCGACGATGTAGTGATAGAACTGCTTGCTCCAAAACAGGCCGGCGAATGCCTGGCGCTGAACGCTTGCGGCGTCGGCGGTGAGGTTCCGTTGAAACAATGCGTAAAACTCGTTTGCTTCGCGGATGCGAGTGTCCAATACGGAGTCCCATTGTTCTCGCGGAAGATCCGGCGTCCCGGTTCTGCAAAAACGGAATAGCAGCGTGGTTCCGGCGCCCGGAGCAAGCGTAAGCCGGTAGAGTGCGCACGCTTTGGTGCCCTCGCGCGCGGGATTCACTGCCTCGCTGCGTCCACGTATTACGTACTCGTGGAACGCGTCTTTATAAAAGCGATTGGCGCCGCTCCAGTTCCACAGCCGCTCGGTGTTGGTTTCGTTTTCGGTGAAGAGCAGCTCCGGCGCGCCGTCCAGCGTCAGCAGAAAATTTCCGGCGTCGGGATGCTCCAGCTCAACCTCACCGGACGCGGTGGCGCGCAGTTGCGGTTTCACCGCCGTGCCGGACCACGTCCAGATGTTGCGAAACCAGATAGTCGGAAGAAAGATCAGCGAGGCCGGATCGGGACCGCGATTCGCGATGGTAATGCGGATTAGCAGATCGTCCACGTCGTTCTTGGCATATTCGGCAAAGACATCGAAGTACCGGCTCTCGGCGAAGGCGCCTGTGTCCATAAGTTCATATTCGGCGTCTTCGCGCGTCCGCCGCCGGTTCTCCTCCACCAGATCCGCGTACGGGAACGCGCTCTGAGGGTACTTATAAAGTCCCTTGGAATACGAGTTAGTCGGCGTGCCGTCGAGATAGTAATAAAGCTCCTTGACGTCTTCGCCGTGATTCCCTTCATTACCGGTAAGGCCGAAGAGGCGCTCTTTGAGGATCGGGTCCTTTCCGTTCCAGAAGGCGAGCGCAAAACAGATGCGCTGATGATTGTCGCAGAAACCGAGGATGCCGTCCTCGGTCCAACGGTAAGCGCGCGAGCGCGCATCATCGTGCGGCAGATATTCCCAGGCGGTTCCGTTTGCGCTGTAATCTTCGCGCACGGTGCCCCAGGCCCGCTCCGCCAGATACGGCCCCCAGCGCCGCCAATGTTTCGCGTGCACCTCGGCTTCAGCGAGGCGCTGGTGTTCGGGTGTGGGGGTGGTGTGCATCGACGAATTCGCGAGTTAGCTTTGGTTCACAGTCTCCAAATACTTCTCGAGCGCTTCGCTGACCACGACATTGAGTTTCTTTCGGTGCTCCTCGGCGAAAATCGCCGCGCGCTTGTGTAATTCGGGGCCTACGCGTACGTTGAATGTGCCCTTGAATGGCACGTCTGGAACGCGCTTTTCCTTTCCGCAGGTCGCAAGATAATCGTCAACCGCCTCCACAAAAGCGGCCTTCAGGCTTGCTACATCCGTTCCCTCGTAGGTCACGAGATCCCGAATCCCTTCGAGCTTCCCGTGGAAGACCTCGTCCTCCGCCGAGTAGTGGACGGACCCCACGTAGCCCTTGTATTCCATCACGTCGCTCATATTTGATGTTCCTGGTTCAAGTGCTCCAAAACCGCTTTGATCTGGTATGCCTTCAATTCCTTGCGCGGATGCGGCTCGTGCAGGCTGATCATTGTGCCGGTTTTCCTATGAATGAACTTTCTTCGCGATCCCGCCCCGCGTTCCTGCGTGTAGCCCAAGCCCTCCAGCAGGTTCTCCAACTCGCTCCAGGTAAAGTTCTTCGGTTTGCTCTTTAAGCGATCCAGCAGTTTTTCCCGCTGGCTCATCTCGGGTGTGCCACTTGAATAGTTTCCTAAACTCTTGGACGAGTTGCAACTAAGAATGGTTGCAGTGTTCTATTACTCATATCGCAGCGCCACGGCCGGATCGATCAGGGCCGCGCGCCGCGCCGGCAGCCACACAGCAAACAGGGCGATGAGAGCCAGCAAGATCGGCACACAAACGAATACTACCGGGTCCCAGCTCTTGACGCCGAACAGCATGCTCGCAATCAGGCGCGTCAGTCCGAACGAAGCGCCCGTGCCGATCAGCACGCCAATGATTGCGACGCGCATGCCTTGTCCGATGACCAGATTGCGGACATCCCCCGCTTGCGCGCCGAGCGCCATGCGGATACCCAATTCCTGCGTCCGCTGCTGGACCGAATACGCCATGAGTCCATAAATGCCGATCGCCGCCAGCAGCAGCGCGGCGCCGCCGAAAACCGTCAGCAGCAGCATTTCGAAATCCTGCCGTGCGGTCGACTGGACTACCACCTGGTCCATCGTTTGAATATGCGCCACCGGTAGCCCGCCGCTGGCTTGGCGAAGCGTCTTTTCGATCGGTGCTCTCAGAGCGTAGGGATTGCCGCGCGTGCGGACGATCCAGACCAGCGGTGCAATGCGCGCGTTCAGAGCGGTCATCCCGTCGGGAACCTGTGAAATCGGAACATAGAGGTTAGGTCTTGGATTCCTGTTCAAGCCGCCGTCGTGGACATCGCCGACAATCCCCACGATTTGCCGCGGTGGATCTGCGAACTCCGGACCCACTCCCTTACCGATAATGATGCGGTCCTTCAAGGGATCGCTCTTCGGCCAAAGCTGATGCGCCAGGGCGTGGTTGATAATGACGACCGGCGCGGAGGCCGCCGTATCGTGAACATTGAAGAAGCGGCCCCGGATCAGGGGAATGCGGAAGGCGTTGAAATAGTCCGGTGAAGCATCCGTCCAGCCGCTGCCTCCGTTGTACAGGCCGTGTTTAGGCGGCCTGCCAACGATGTTGATGGGCAGGCCGAACCCGCCTTGGAGCGGCACGCAGCAAGTGGTCGCCGCGAAAAGGACGCCGGGAAGAGATTCCAGCCGTTCCGTGCCCAGCCGCGAGAGCTGTGCGACTCCGGCGGTGTTTTGGAACCTGGGTCCGGTCACCGACATTTGCATCGTCAATACGTGATGCGGATTGAAGCCGGGATTGACGCTATTCAACGCCAGAAAACTACGGATCAAAAGCCCGGCACCGATCAAAAGAATGATCGCCAGCGCCATCTCGACTACCACAAGAATCGAGCGTGCTTTGTCTTGGCGGAAACCGCCGCCGCTGCGGAGGCCGCCTTCTTTCAGCGCGGCGCTGAGGTCGCCGTGCGACGCATGGAGCGCCGGAATCAGTCCGAAAAGAATGCCCGTGACGATGGCAATGCCAAAGGTGAAGAGCAGAACCTGCCAGTCGAGCGTCACCGCCGAACCATCATGCCCGATGCGCGGGATATTGCCCGGATTGACGGCGAGCAGTCCGCGCATCGCAAAGAAGCCCACTACGAGCCCGAAAGCTCCGCCTATGATCGAGAGCAGCACGCTTTCTGTGAGCAATTGCCGCACGATGCGGCCTCGGCCCGCACCCACCGCCGCGCGAATGGCAATCTCGCGTTTGCGCCCCGTCGCGCGCACCAGTAGAAGATTCGCTACATTCGCGCAGGCGATCAGCAGCACCAGGCAAACCGCCGCTTCCAGCACCAGCAGCGAGGTGCGCACGCCGCTGATAATCCGATCCCGCAGCGGTTGCACCGTGAAGACCGAATGCGGCGGTATGCCGCTCTTATAATTGCGCAGGTATTCCTTGGTCGCAATCTTGAGGCGCGCATTCGCCATTGCGATGGTGACGCCCGGCTTGAGCCGTCCGGCCACCAGAAAATAATTGGCCTGATCGCGCGTGTTCATGTCGAACTGAAACGGAAGCCAGAGGTCGGGCGCCGGATCGGATTGGAACTCGCTTCCAATGACGCCAACCACTTCATACGGCACTCCTCCCAAGTCGATATTCTTGCCGACTATGTGCGGATCGGCGCCGTAATGCTGCCTCCATAAGCTGTCGCTGATCACGACGACATCGGGACCGTGCGGCTCCTCCTCTTTGGCCGTGAAAGTTCGCCCGCGCTCGACCGGCGCTCCAAACAGCCGGAAATAATCTCCTGTCACGTGAACGCCTCTCACCTGTTTCGGGAAACCGCCGCCGGTGAGATTGATTCCCGCCCCGCCGAAGTCATAGGCGGAGACATCCTGGAAAACGCTGGTTTGCTCTCGAAACAAGCGAAATTTCGGGATCGAATCGCCCACGCCCGAGCCCTGCGGCGTAGTCGTCATAAACTGCACGATACGGTCGGGATTCGGATACGTCAGAGGCTTGAGCAGTACCGTATTGATGACCGAGAAAATCGCCGTGTTGGCGCCGATGCCGAGCGCCAGTGCAGCAATCGCCGCAATGGTGAACCCCGGGCTCTTGCGAAACATGCGAGCCGCATGCTTCACATCTTTCACGAAGTTGTCCATGAACCCTCCCGGGCGGAGTGGGACAGACCATTGTTTTTTGGGGTCTGCCTGCCCTCAACTTACCAGCAAGTATAATTCGGCGGATGCGACGCTGCACTCCGGTGAAATGCGGAGGCTCTTCGGCAAGTTTGTTTCCCTCTTAGCCGTTAACCGGATATCGGATATAATGCCTTGTGATCGTTTCTTTCGCCGATAAGGACACCGAAAAGCTGGCGAACGGAGTCCGCGTGAAGCGATTCGAGGCGATCGCCGGGAGAGCAAGAACCAAGCTCTTGTATCTTGACGGGGCGGGAGCGCTAGAGGATTTGGCGCGTTTGCCCGGAAACCGGCTGGAAGCTCTGTCCGGTGACCGGGAGGGCCAGTACAGTATTCGCATCAACGAACAATACCGGCTCTGTTTCGAATGGAGGGAAGGAAATGCCTACAAGGTCGAAATTATCGATTACCACTGAGAAGCTTCTGCCGCCCGTAAGTCCCGGAGAGGTGCTCCTTGAAGAGTTCATGAAGCCGACCGGGTTGTCGGCAAACAGGCTGGCGAAGGCGATCGGAGTTCCCGTCTCGCGCGTCCTCGGCATCCTAAACGGGACCCGCGGGATCACCGCTGATACCGCTATGCGATTTTCTCTGTATTTCGGCACCACACCGCAAGTCTGGATGAACATGCAAGCGCATTACGATTTAGAGCTGGTGCGTCGGCAAAAGTTGGCCATCATGAAAAAGGTGGTCTCGCAGGAATGGCGGAAAGAACACGGTGTAAAAGTTGCTGTCTAAAAGGGAAGTTGAGGAGTCCCAGCATCACGCAACCGGGATAAACTACTCGTACCGCAGCGCCACCGCCGGATCGATTCGAGCCGCGCGGCGCGCCGGCAGCCAGACGGCAAAGAGTGCGATGAGAGCCAGCAAGATCGGCACGCAAACAAAGACTACCGGGTCCCAGCTCTGGACGCCGAATAGCAGGCTCGCAATCAGGCGCGTCAGGCCGAAGGAAGCGCCGGTGCCGATCAGCACGCCGACAATCGCGACGCGCATGCCTTGCCACATGACCAGATTGCGCACATCCCCCGCTTGCGCGCCGAGCGCCATGCGTATGCCCAGCTCCTGCGTGCGCTGCTGGACGGAGTACGACATCAAACCGTAAATGCCGATCGCCGCGAGCAGCAGCGCTGCGGCGCCGAAGACCGTCAGCAGCAGCATGTTGAAATCCTGCCGCGCGGTCGACTGGATGACGATGTGATCCATGGTTTGGACATGCGCCACCGGTAAGCCGCCGCTGGCCTGGCGAAGTGCTTTTTCAATCGGCGCCCGGAGCGCGTAGGGATTGCCGCGCGTGCGTACGATCCAATTCAGCGGCCCAATGCGCGCAATCAGAGCGGTCTCTCCGTCAGTAACCTGCGAGACCGGTACATACATGTTTGGCCTCGGCTTTCGATTCAGGCCGCCATCGTGAACATCGCCGACGATCCCGACGATTTGCTTTGCACGGGCGTCGAACTCCGGCCCGAGTCCCCTGCCGATAATGATGCGGTCCCTCAGTGGATCACTTTTCGGCCAAAGCTGCTTCGCCAAAGCCTGGTTGATGATGACGACTGGTGCGGATGCCGCCGTGTCGTGGACATTGAAAAAGCGGCCGCGGATGAGAGGAATCTTGAAAGCGTCGAAATAATGGGGCGAGATCTTGGCCCAACCGGCTCCCCCGTTATAAGGTCCTTTGGCAGGCGGTTTGCCGACGATGTTGATGGGCAGTCCGTAGCCGCCTTGGAGCGGCAAAGCGCAACTAGTGGCTGCATCGATCACGCCAGGAATCGACTCTAGCCGTTCGGTGCCGTGGCGCGCGAGCTGGGCGACTCCGGCAGTGTTCTCAAACCTAGGCCCCGTCAGCGACATTCGTAGTGTGAGGACGTGTTGCGGATCGAAGCCGGGATTGACATTGTTGAGCGCCGCGAAACTGCGGATCAGAAGCGCTGCCCCGATCAGCAGAATGATCGCCAGCGCCATCTCGGTAGCGACCAGGATGGAGCGCGCCTTGTTTTCTCGAAAACCGCCGCCGCCGCTGCGCCCGCCGCCTTCTTTGAGTGCGGCGCTGAGATCGCCGCGCGAGGCGTGGAGCGCCGGAATAAGGCCAAAAAGAATCCCGGTGACGATCGCGATGCCAAAGGTGAACAGGAGAACTCGCCAGTCGAGCGTGACCGCCGAACCATCCTGACCGATGCGCGGGATATTGCCCGGATTCACGGCGAGCAGTCCCCGCATGGCGAAGAAGCCTACGACCAGCCCCAGTGCTCCTCCAATGATCGACAGCAGCACGCTCTCGGTGAGCAGTTGGCGCACGATGCGGCCCCGCCCCGCGCCGACTGCGGCGCGAATGGCAATCTCGCGTTTGCGTCCCGTCGCGCGAACCAGCAGAAGATTCGCTACGTTCGCGCAAGCGATCAGCAGAACCAGGCAGACCGCCGCTTCCAGCACTAACAATGAGGTGCGGACGCCGCTGACAATCAGATCCCGCAGCGGCTGAACCTTAAATACCGTACGCGGCCCGATCCCGCCCGGATATTTGCGCCGGTACGCTTCCGTCGCCAGCTTGAGCCGTGCGTTCGCCATGGCGATCGTGACGCCGGGCTTGAGCCGGCCGGCCACCAGAAAATAATTGGACTGATCACGCGTGTTCATATCGAACTGGAACGGAAGCCAGAGGTCGGGAGCCGGATCGGAATGAAATCCGCTCCCAATGATTCCGATGACTTCGTATGGCACGCCACCAAGGTCGATGTTCTTGCCGATGATGTGCGGATCGGAGCCATAATGCTGCCTCCATAAGCTGTCGCTGATGACGACCACATGAGGGCCGAGCGGCTCTTCGTCCTTGGCGGAAAAGGTTCGTCCACGCTCGACCGGCGCGCCAAACAGCCGGAAATAATCCGCAGTCACATGGCTGCCTCTTACCTGTTCCGGAAAAGCGCCGCCGGTGAGATTGATTCCCGCGCCGCCAAAGTCATAGGCGGAGACGTCCTGGAAAAGATTCGTCTGCTCGGACCACAACTTAAATTTCGGTATCGAACCCCCTCCCTCAAACAGTACGATTCGGTCAGGATTCGGATACGTAAGAGGCTTGAGCAGTACCGTGTTGATGACGGAAAAAATCGCCGTGTTGGCGCCAATGCCGAGCGCCAGCGCCGCAATCGCCGCAATGGTGAACCCCGGGCTCTTGCGAAACATGCGAACCGCATGCTTCACATCTTTCACGAAGTTGTCCATGAACCCTCCGTGTGAGCAAGTATATTGAATGCCCGGCGAGGACCATAGTCACACGTTTTGAAATTTATCTTGCTTTTAGATCCAGCGCTTTAACCCGCCCCTCCCTCTCGTCCCGCACGCCCGTCCCGCACATTAGCAGCTAAGAGCTAACAGCTAAGAGCTAACAGCTGGACCAAACATCATGGCTACCGCCAAGCAAATCGCGGCCAATCGCCGCAACGCACAAAAGTCAACTGGCCCCCAGTCCGCCGAGACCAAGGCCAAAGTCGCCCAGAACGGCGTCAAGCACGGCCTCTGCTCCAAATTCCGCGTCCTTGAAGAAGTCGAGAAGC
>DASVGP010000036.1:0-33940 GCA_036379475.1 Bryobacteraceae bacterium
ACGTCCACCGTATCCGCATGCCGGATGGAAATGCCCGTCTGAAGCCAGCGAAACTGCACATTCCACATGCGTCCAAACAGGTCCGGACCCGCCTCAAAACGGCGGCTCGACTCATTCATGACCCGATGCTAGCACGGCTGGGGAAGGATACAATCCGTAAGAAAAAGGTAGTATCATCTCTTCGGCGGCGCAATTGCGAATGGGAGCTTCGAGTAGAGGAGCGATTTATCTCTAGACGAGCCGAAGCGGTTGCTCGCGAGCGCGCCGGTTCTTAAGGATGCCGGCGGCCTGGATCTATACCCGTATTTCTACATAGGCATCCGCGCACGAAGGCTGAGGCTGATCCGGAGCGCCTAAATGGAAAGTGGAGGTTTTCCACCACAATGGGTATGGAGTTCATCTATCGCGGTGCGAGGTGCCGGGCTCAGGTTTTGGGGACCTAACGCTGTGCCGGACGATTGTGGAGCGGCACGGCGGTCGTATTTGAGCTGAGTCGGAACGAGCCGGCTGCGGCGCTACCCCTTTACTTCACCTTGCCTCAGAAACGGTCAGTGGTGCGGGAAGAAGAGCCATGTCTGCAAAATGCGCGGACAGTCGGCTTAAACAAAGGCTTATTCCACCTCAAATCGCCTTCGATCGCTGCCCCACCAGCGAGAGCAGCTCGTTCCGCGTCTCTTTGCTATCGCGGAATGCGCCCAACATGGCGCTGGTGATGGCGCCCGAATGCTGCTTCTCGACGCCGCGCATCATCATGCAAAAATGGCGTGCTTCGCAGATCACACCGACACCCTTGGGCTTCACCAGCTCCTGGATCGTTTCCGCTACCTGCTGCGTGAGCCGCTCCTGAATCTGCAAACGGCGCGCGAAGACATCCACGATGCGCGGGATCTTGCTCAGTCCGATCACCTTCTCGCCCGGAAGGTAGGCGACGTGCATGCGTCCGAAAAAGGGCAGCATGTGGTGTTCGCACATACTGAAGAATTCGATGTCCCGGACAATCACCATCTCGTCATACTCCACGTCGAAGAGCGCGCCGTTTACAACCTGGCGCACATCTTTCGAGTAGCCGCTAGTGAGATAGCGGAGTGCGGTTTCGACGCGTTCCGGCGTGCGGGCAAGTCCCTCACGTTCGGGGTCTTCGCCCAGCGCCCGCAGTAGTTCCTCGATATGAGTGGCCACGGAAACGGCCGGCCCTTTGGACTGAATATCGATGACCGGATTGCGGCTCTTTGGGGCGCGGGGTTTTAGTTTATGCATGTGATGGAACCAATAATTCGAAAGCGTTGCGCCCGGTCTCCTCAATGCGCACGCGATGCAGACGCGCGGGCTCGTCCGCCGGCCAGTTCGTCCCCAGAATTTCCGCAATTACAGCCGCGACATTTTCCGTCGTCGGCGTGATTTCGGAGAACTGTGGAATATCCGTGTTCATGTTGCGGTGTGAGAACAGGCTCAGCACCTTGTCTTGCACCAACCGGTCCAGCCGCGCCACTGGGATCAGCGTGCCGGTCTCCGCGTCTACCGTGCCCGCCGCCGTCACTTCCAGCAGGTAATTGTGTCCGTGTCCGAACGGGTGATTGCATTTGCCGTACACGCGCTCGTTCTCGCTTGCGGTCAGACGAGCGGAATGCAGCCGGTGCGAAGCGGAAAATCGGTAGCCGCGCGTCAGAGTCGTCATGCGCGCACCACATCCACATAAAGATCGGGAGTCTCGAACAGACGTACTTTGGCCAGCGCGATGCCGGGGCTCGAAATACGGCTTTCGAGCCGCCGCCAAATCTCGCCGGCAACGTTCTCCGCCGTGGGGACGACTGTATCGAACGGCTTCACTTCATGGTTGAGAAAGCGGTGATCCATGGGCGCAACGATTTCTTCTTCCAGAATTTCCTTCAGGCGCTTGAGATCGATCACCATGCCCGTCGCCGGGTCCGGTTCGCCTTCTACTGTCACCTCTACGACGTAATTGTGACCATGGCCGTTCGGGTTGGCGTCCTCGCCGAACAGCGCGCGGTTTTCCGCTTCGCTGCGGGACGGCAGCCGGCAGACGTGCGATGCTGAAAATTCAGCCCTGCGGGTTACGAACATGGCCATTTTCTTGGATGTCCGTCTCCGGGCATCGGATACTTTAATTTAACCCGGTGGGGCAGATGATCGCCTTTTGTCGTCTGCCCCATTTTCAGAACCCCGACCGTGAGGGAGGGGCGTAGCCGCTCCCTAGCTCTGCGGGATAATGGGAGAGCACCGTGAAGATCAACAACGCTCTGCGAGCGATCCTGGTCACGCTGACGCTCGTATTTATTGGCGTCATCACTCTAAGCTTGCATGACACCTACGCCAAGGTTGGCGACCGTGCACCGGCTTTCTCCATCGTCACCAACCAGGGCCAGAAGATCACGCCCACTTCGTTCGGCGGCAAAGTACTAGTATTGAATTTCTGGGCTACCTGGTGCGCGCCATGCCGTCAGGAGCTTCCCTCGCTCAGCCAATTCCAGAGCGAATTCGCCAAGTCCGGTGTGGTGGTGGTCGGCATCAGTATCGATAAGAGCGCGCAAAAGTACAAGAATTTCTTGAACCGCATTCCGGTTTCGTTTGCGACCGCGCGCGATCCAAGTGCTGACATTAGCGCCAAATACGGCACCTTCCAATACCCGGAAAGCTACATCATTAAAGACGGTATCGTGGTGCGCAAGTTCATCGGCGAGGTGGACTGGACCAGCGCCAATGTTACCCAGTTCGTGCACGGCCTGCTGACCGGCGCCTGACGGATGTCGATGCCTTACAGAACCCCGACCGTCAGAGAGGGGCTTTCGCGAGAAGCGCTGCGACAACTCGAAGCGCGCCTCGGCAAAAAAGCCGTTCTGTCCTCCGCTGCCGATTTGAAGCTTTATGAATACGACGGCGGTGTGGATAAGTCGCTGCCGGACGCGGTTGTCTTTCCGCGCAGCACGGAAGAGGTGGCGGCGGTTCTCCGGATCGCTTGCGAGCACAATCTTCCGATCGCCGGGCGCGGCTCCGGAACCGGCCTGAGCGGCGGCGCCATTGCGCGCGCGGGCGGCATTCTCATCTCCTTCGCCCGCATGAACCGCATTCTGGAGATCGACATCGAGAATGAGCGGGCGGTAGTTCAGCCCGGCGTGGTCAATCTGGATATAACGCTCGCGGTGCAGCCGTTCGGATATTTTTATGCACCGGATCCTTCAAGCCAGCGCGCTTGCACCATCGGCGGCAACGTTGCGGAAAACGCCGGCGGGCCGCACACGCTCGCTTACGGCGTCACGACGAACCATGTCACTGCGCTCGAAGCCGTGCTGCCGGACGGAACGATTATCGAACTCGGCGGCAAAGAGCCGGATGTGCCCGGTTACGATCTGCTGGGCCTGCTCACCGGTTCCGAAGGCACCATGGCGCTGACTACCAAAATCGCAGTCCGTCTCATGCGCCGGCCGGAAGCGGTGAAAACCATGCTCGCCATCTACAACACGACCGACGAGGCGGGCGATACGGTCGGCGAAATTACCGCGGCCGGCATTGTTCCCGCCGCCATCGAAATGCTGGATGGACCGATGCTGCGCATGGTCGAAGCCGCGACGCAGGCGGGATATCCGATGGATGCCGCCGCGGTCCTGCTGATCGAGATGGAAGGCTTGTCCGAAGCGGTAGAGGAGCAAGCCGCGCGGATCGCCGGCATCTGCAACCGTTGCGGCGCGCGCCAGGTGCGCGTGGCGCAATCCGAGGCCGAGCGCAATCTGCTCTGGAAGGGCCGGAAAAATGCTTTCGGCGCCATCGGTCGCGTGCGTCCTACCTATTATGTTCAGGACGGCGTGGTGCCACGAACCCAGATCGCGCGCACCTTGCGGGCGATTGAAGAAATCGGCCGCAAATACGAGATCCCCATCAGCAACGTGTTTCATGCCGGGGACGGCAACATGCACCCCATCCTGCCGTTCGATCCGCGAACACCGGGTGACTTGGAGCGCGCGCAAAAAGCCGGTGAGGAGATTCTGGATTTTTGCATTTCCGTCGGCGGCTCCATCACCGGCGAGCACGGCATCGGCATGGAAAAAATGGAGCTGATGGCCCATCTCTTTACCGACGACACGCTCAACCTGATCCGCCGCTTCAAGAATTTATTCGATCCCTCCTGCCGCCTCAATCCCGGCAAAGTCCTGCCCACCGGCAAAGGCTGTCTGGAAATCCGCCAGCGCCCAGAGCTGGTGCTGTAGCCGGGTAGTCGAATAGGGCGCGAACGAGAACCCGTGTGCCTCGGAACGTTGGCTCACCGGGCATAGTCGAGGGTCCCGATATTTCCCGGCGCGAATCTTGCTTCTTGACACAATCCTGAACGGAGATCATAATCGGATCAGATTGCTTACTCAGCAATCTAATTATATATGGCCCGCCAAGACTCTTTCCAAGGCTCGATCCCTCTGCTTGTTCTGAAAATCCTCGCCCGGCGAGGACCGCTTCACGGATACGGGCTCACCACCCGCATCAAGCAGACGTCCCAAGATATTTTGAACGTCGAGGAAGGATCTTTGTATCCGGCGCTGCATCGCATGGAAGAAGCCGGACTGATCAAGGCCAAATGGGCCATAACGGAAAATAACCGGCGCGCGCGGATGTACGAGATCACCCGAGCCGGAATGAAAGAGCTGGAGGGGGAAGAAGCCCGCTGGCGCATCATCTCCGGCGCGATCGGGAGAGTTCTGAAAGAGGCTTAAGCATGTCCTGGCTCTCCCGCTTCACCTCAGTATTCCGCACCGGGAATCTCAACCGGGAGATCGAAGAGGAGCAGCAGTTCCATATCGCCAGCCGGACAGACGAACTGATCGCGGACGGAATGGAACCGGCCGAAGCAGCCAGACAAGCGCACTTGGCATTCGGCAATCCAACCCGTGCGCGCGAGGAGAGCCACGAAGCCAAGGTGTTCTCATGGCTGGAATCGATCCGACAAGACATTTATTACGGCTTGCGCGCGCTCGCCAAAGCGCCGGGTTTCGCTGCGATCGCCATTCTGACGCTGGCGCTCGGAATTGGCGCCGATACGGCGATCTTCTCGGTCGTGAACGGCGTATTGCTCAATCCCTTGCCGTATCCTCATGCAGATCGCATCGTCACGTTATTTGACGAATACCCTCAGTTCAAAACGGGGTCCATCTCTTATCCCAACTTTCTCGACTGGCGGCAAATGAACCGGAGCTTTTCGGCAATGGCTGCCTATCGGGTCCAAGCCCATATCCTCTTCGGGAGTGGCCAGCCCGAGCATCTGCAGGGCGAAATGATTTCGGCGGGGTTCTTCGATATTCTCGGCGTGAAACCAATACTCGGGCGAACGTTCGATAAAAAAGACGACCGGCTTGGCACAGCTCCTGTGGCGATCCTTTCGGAAGGGCTGTGGAGGCGCAAATTCGGCGCGGCGCCCGACATTATCGGCAAGCGGCTTGTCATAGACGGCGTCGCGCGGACGGTAATTGGCGTTGTGCCTTCCACGTTTCGCCTGCGCATAAGGAATTTCCAGAAAGGCGGGCCGCTCAATAGTTTCCAGGGGGGCGCGCAGCTTAACGAAATCTATACGCCGATCGGCCAGTTCAATCAGCCGCAATTTTATGCGGATCGCAGCTCACCCTGGGGCATGGATGCTATTGGACGCCTCAAACCCGGAGTGACCTTCGTGCAGGCGTGCGGGGATATGGAGCGTGTCTCCCGCCAGCTTGCCGCGACCTATCCCGGCATCGATAGCAACCAGAAAGCGAATTTAGTTCCGTTGAAGAAAGAGATCGTGGGCGATATGCGGCCGGTGCTGCTCCTTCTGTTGGGCGCGGTTTCGTTCGTGCTGCTCATCGCCTGCGTGAATGTGGCGAATTTGCTGCTGGCGCGCTCGACCGGGCGGCAGCGCGAGTTCGCGATCCGACTGGCGGTCGGCGCGGGCCGGGCGCGTATTGTCCGCCAATTGCTGACGGAAAGTATTCTGCTGGCGTTGATCGGCGGAGGACTCGGCTTGCTGATCGCCAAATTTGGAACCGCCGCGGCCCTTGCCGCCGTACCGCAAACGGTGCCGCGAGCGGAATCGATCGGACTCGACGTCTACGTTCTGCTCTTCGCGGTCTTCGTATCGCTAGGCACCGGAATCATCTTCGGCCTTGCTCCGGCATGGAATTTGCGACACGCGAATATTGGCGGCGCTCTGAAGGAAAGCGGGCGAAACTTCGCCGGGACGCGCAGCCGTACCCAGCGGGTCTTGGTGGTTGTTGAGACCGCGCTTGCGCTCGTGCTGCTGATCGGGGCCGGGTTGACGATCCGCACCTTATTTGCCCTCTGGAACGCCGATCCGGGATTCGATCCTCGCGGCGTCCTGACCTTCTCCGTCGCACCGCAAACGTCGCTGGCGAAAGAAAGCCCCGCGGCGATCCGCGCATTTTACCAGCAGTTGCACCACCGG
The DNA here is from genome assembly GCA_036379475.1 of Bryobacteraceae bacterium. Classification (GTDB taxonomy): domain Bacteria; phylum Acidobacteriota; class Terriglobia; order Bryobacterales; family Bryobacteraceae; genus Bog-105. Next base: position 6,437 of record DASVGP010000036.1, read on the forward strand.
CTTGCCTCCACTCCAGGCGTGGAAGCTGTATCGCTGAGCTGGGGCTCGACGCCGATCGGCCGCGACAACGAATCGTACTTCTGGTTCGTGGGCAAACGGAAGCCTGCACAGACCGACGATCTACCCATGGCGATCCGGTATCGTGTGGAACCGAGCTACCTCAAGATCATGCAAATTCCGCTGAAGCGCGGCCGCTTCTTTACCAGCCGGGACGACAAAAATGCGCCTCCAGTTGCGGTAATCGACGAGTCCCTGGCCAAAAAGTATTTTCCCGGCCAGGACCCGATTGGGCGATACCTGGTTGCCAACCTTTATCCCTCTGCACAGCTCAACGCAAAGATTGTCGGCGTGGTCGCTCACGTGAACCAGTGGGGGTTGGCCTTGGATGCCGCGAGCCCGTTGCACGCGCAAATCTATTCGCCTATCGCGCAGTTTCCTGATGACTTGGTGCGCCACGACGCAGGCGGGGCGAACGTATTTGTGCGCGGCAAAGGCAGCCGGACGCCCAGTTTCGAGCTCCTTGAGCGGCGGCTCCACGCATTCGACCGCGAACTGGTGGCCTTCGATCCAATGCCTATGCAGCAAATGGTTTCCGGCTCCATCGCCAGCCAGCGCTTCACCATGTCGCTCTTCGCCCTATTCGCCGGTCTCGCGCTGTTCCTGGCCAGCATCGGCATCTACGGAGTCCTTTCCTATTTCGTCGGGCAGCGCAGGCAGGAGATCGGCGTGCGCATGGCTCTGGGCGCCGCACCCGCAACCGTGCTGCGGATGATTCTGAAGGACGGCGCCCGCATGATCTTCACCGGCATCGCTGCCGGCGTGATCGCATCGCTCGGCCTTGTCCATCTCATGTCGAGCATGCTTTTCGGCGTCAAGCCAACCGATCTGCCCACGTTTGTTCTGGTCGCCCTCGTCCTCTGCGCGATCGGACTGCTCGCCTGCTATCTGCCTGCAAGGCGAGCCATGCGTATCGACCCGGTGATTGCGCTACGGGAGGAATAACTTCCTAACTAACCAGCCGCCTCGCATGCCTGCGCTAAAACCTCCGTCGCGCGCTGGGCTGCCCCGGGGTGTGCGAATCGAAGCACGCGCTCGCGCATGGCGGCCAGCTCTTCCGGATTTTGGCGCAGAGATTCTACTTCGCGAAAGAGGCGTTCGCCACTCATTTCACCGTCGGGAATGATGCGCGCGGCCCCGGCGGCGGCGAGCGCTTCGGCATTTTTCCTCTGATGGTCGTCGGCGGCGAAGGGCAGCGGCACCAGGATTGAGGGCATGCCGGCTGCCGCAATTTCATTCACAGATCCCGCGCCCGAGCGCGCCACCACCAGATCCGCTTGGGCGAATGCTTCGACCATGTTTTGGATAAACGGGACGACTTGGCCGTCGATTCCGACGGATTGAAATTCCTTGGCAAGCGCATCGTGTTCGGCCGAGCCGGTTTGGTGGACGATGCGGACGGGCGCTTCGCGCTCGCGAAAAAACTTCCAGCTTTCGCGTGAAGCGCTGTTCAGGCGGCGCGCGCCGCGACTGCCTCCGGTGATCAGAACCGTGAAAGGTCCACCGCGCTTCGGTTGCAGATGGAAAAACTCAGGACGCACAGGCAGGCCGGTCACTTCGCTTTTGCCGGGCGGAAACCATCGGGCGGCGGCTTCGAATCCGAGCAGCGCGCGGTAGACGTGCTTCGCCACTTTGCGGTTGGAGAAGCCCGGAATCGCGTTCGGCTCCATAACGACCAGCGGAATACGCGCCAGAATGGCGGCGGCCATCACCGGGCCTGCAACATAGCCGCCGGTGCTGAAGACCGCCTGCGGCCGGAAGCGCCCGAGAATACGCCATGCCGCCCAAATGCTGAACGGCAGTTGGGCCGCGGTTTGCAGTTGGCGGCGGATTCCAGCGCGGTTCAACTGTCCGATGGTGATCGATTGCATTTCGAGGCCCGCTTCGGCGGCCAGGCGCGCTTCGATGCCCGTGCGCGTGCCGATAAACAGCAGCTTGTGGCCGCGTTCTTGTAAGATGCGGGCGACCGCCAGGGCAGGGAAGACATGGCCCCCGGTCCCGCCACCGGTCAGGACGAAGGAATGGGGAAGCGGAGCTGAAGCTCCGTGCGGGCTCAAGCCCGCCCTCCCGCTCATGCGCTGTGCTCGCTGACGCTGAGCAGCATGCCCATGAGGACCAGTGTGCTGAGCAAAGAGCTGCCACCGTAGCTAATGAAGGGCAGGGGAATCCCTTTGTTCGGCAACAGCCCCAGCACGACGCTCATGTTGATGAACGCCTGCACCACGATCAGCACGGTGACGCTCAGCGCCAGATAGCGCCCGAACTGGTCCGCGGCATTGGCGTAGGCGCGCAGGCCGCGCCAGAGAATTACAAGAAAACCGGCGACGAGCAAAGCCGAACCGAACAAGCCTGTCTCTTCGCCGACAATTCCGTAAATAAAATCGGTGTGCGCGTCGGGCAGGAACAGCAGCTTCTGCTTGCTTTCCATCAGGCCCGCGCCGAAGACGCCGCCCGAACCCACGGCGATTTTCGCTTCCCTCTGCTGGTAACCGGGATCGCTGGTGGATGCGGTCTGTTCGGCGTAGCGCAGGATGTAGCCGTGTGGATCGATGGTGTTCAGAATCTGGTGGTTTTTATCCACGAACGCGATGGCCCGCGCCAGGCGGTAGGGCCGCATGGCAATGAATGCGACGCCGAAAAGCAAACCGATGGCCAGGAAAGCCGCCAGGTAGCGATAGCGCACGCCCGCGACATACATCACGCCCAGCGCCGCGGAAACCAGCACCACCGCGGTGCCGAAATCCGCCACCGCAACCGTCAGCGCCAGCACGCAGATGCAGATCAGAATGGGGCCAATCGTAAATCGGCTGTTTACAGCCGGCAATCGGCGGCAAAGGAAAAACGCCAGGAACAAAGCCAAGGCCGGTTTCGCCAGTTCCGACGGCTGCAACGAGAAAGGGCCGGCCTTTAGCCAGCGATGGCTGGCGCTGTCGGCGAAGTAGACGATGAGCAGCAGCAGCAGCACGATCCCAAGGCCGGCGAACGCAATTCGCGGATTGTTCCAGCGCCGATAATCGCGCTTCATGCAATAAAGCAGCGCGAGAACCGCAACCGCCGCCCAGCCAAGCTGCCGCAGAAAAAAGTAGGTCGTCGAGACGTGATATTTGAGCGCCGCCACCACCGACGAGGCGCTATAGACCATCACCAGGCCGAAGCAGAGGAGGACCAGAATGGTGAGGAAGAGAATCCAGTCGGTTTTGAGCCTTTGAGCCATTGGGTAGTTAAGACAATTCTGCCACTAAATGTTTGAAAGTGTCGCCACGCTGCTCATAATTTTCGAATTGATCGAAGCTGGCGCAGGCCGGAGCCAGCAGGACCACATCGCCGGCCTCGGCGTGCTCGCGCGCGTAGCGGACGGCGGCGTCGAGCGTGCGGCAATCGAGGACGGGCAGCGCGCCTTCGAGCGCTCTGCGAATGCGCGGCGCCGCGGCGTAAGGATAAGGCGGTTCGGCGCCGATCAGCAAGGCCGCTCGGGCGCGTTTCTCCAGCCGTTCGCGTAGCGGCGTGTAATCGCTGCCCTTGTCCTTGCCGCCCAGGATGATCCACAGGCGGCCGGGAAAGGCGTCGATCGCCTTGAGTGTTGCGTCCACGTTGGTCGCCTTGGAGTCGTTGTAATAAGCGACATCCTGAAGGGTGCGGACATATTCGATGCGATGCTCTACGCCTGGAAAGGACTCCACGGCGGCGCCGATCGCCTCCAGCTTGGCTCCGGCCAGATGCGCCATGAGCGCGGCGGCCATCACATTTTCCAGGTTGTGCAGCCCGCGCAGCTTCACCTGGGAGCGCTTCATGAACGGCCGCGTATTGAAAAACAGATTGCTCTCGTTCATCCATACTCCCACCGGCGGAATGCGCGCCGAGCTGAACCAGAAGACACGTCCGGGCGTATGGCTCTCGAACGAGCGGCAGGTCTCGTCTTCGTAATTCAACAGGGCAAAATCCTTAAGCTGCTGGGTTTCAAATAACCGTGCTTTGGCGGCGGCATAATTCTCGAAGGTTCCATGGCGGTCCAGGTGATCGGGCGTAACATTCAGGCAGGCTGCGATCCCGGCGCGAAAGTTCGCGATCGTCTCCAACTGAAAACTGGAGAGTTCGAGCACGTTCCATTGGTCTTCGCGCGACGAAGCGGCGAGGGCGCTCACGGGGACGCCGATGTTTCCTCCTGCTTGTGCTTCGATACCGCACTCCTTGAGCAGATGCGCGGTGAGCGCCGTGGTGGTGGTTTTGCCGTTCGAGCCGGTGATTCCGATCACCGGGCCTTTGAGAAAATGCGACGCGATCTCGACTTCGCCGAAGACCGGCACGCCGCGATCGCGAGCGGCGGCGAGTAGCGGCAGATCGAGCGGAACCGCCGGCGAGGGCACGATCAGATCCGGCTCGCCAACGTTCTCCTCGGTCTGCAAAACGGTTTTTACTCCGAGAGCATCGAACCGCGCCTGCTCCTCCGGCGCGAGCGCCTGCGCATCCATCACGCGCACCCGGGCGCCTTGCCGCACCAACAGGTCCGCCGCCGCCGCTCCCGACCGCTTCGCTCCGATGATAAGAATCTTCTTTCCGCTAAATTCCAACCTTTCTTTTACCTCAGTTTTAAAGTCGTGAGCGCAAACAGCGCCATCACCAGCCCCACGATCCAGAAGCGCACGATGACCTTCGATTCCGGCCAGCCGAGCGCTTCGAAGTGATGGTGGATCGGCGCCATTTTGAAGATGCGCTTGCCGCCCCGCAGCCGGTAGCTGCCCACTTGCAGAATCACCGACAGCGCCTCGATCACATAGACGCCGCCGATGAAGATCAGCAAAACTTCCTGTTTGATAAGCACCGCCACGATGCCCAATCCGCCGCCAAGAGCCAGCGAGCCCACATCGCCCATGAAGACCTGTGCCGGGTGACAGTTATACCAAAGAAATCCCAGACTCGCGCCGACCATGGTGGCGCAGAAAATCGTCAGTTCCGCCGAATCCGGCAGATGCGCCAGGCCAAGATATTTGGAGAAATGCACGTTGCTCGACACGTAGGTGAGTGCCGTCATGCCGGCCGAGGCGATAATCATCAGTCCGATGGCCAACCCGTCCAGCCCGTCGGTGAGATTCACCGCGTTTGACGATCCCACCATCACCACCACGATAAATACGAAGAACGGCACAAACGCGAGCGGATACGTCCAGGCGCTCTTGGTCCAGGCCTCGATCAGCAGATCGGGCTTGAATTGCTTGAAAAACGGCACGTTTACCGCGGTCGAATACGCCTCGGTCGAGTGCAGAACGAGCAGGAAGAAGCCGATCAGCATAGCGCAGAAAATCTGCAGAGCCATTTTTTGCCAAGCTCGCAGGCCCAGGCTCCGCTTCTTGGCGATTTTCGCGTAATCGTCAATAAAGCCGATGGCGCCGAAGCCGATCAGCCCGAGCAGCGCGACCCAGATGTATTCATTGCTCAAGTTGGCCCACAGCAGCGTGGGAACCACGATCGAAGTGACAATCAGTAATCCGCCCATGGTGGGCGTTCCGGCTTTCTTGTAATGAGATTGGGGGCCGTCTTCGCGAATGTGCTGGCCGAAGCTCCATTCGCGCAGCTTGCGGATCATCCATGGCCCTAGGATCAGGCTGATCACCAGCGCGGTCAGGCTGGCCAAGGCCACACGCACCGTAATGTATCCGAAAACGCGGAAGGTGGGGATGTATTTTTGCAGAACCTGAAAGAGCAGCCAATACAGCATTAGGAAACTTCCATTCTGGCGAGCGCCCTCTCGACGTGCGAACCCCGTGAACCTTTGAATAGAATCGCATCTTGAGGGCGGGTGAATTCGAGCAAGAAGGTCCCGGCTTCTTCGGGGCTCTCGAAAAAAAAGGCATTGCGAATCGTTTTCGCGGCCTCCTCCACCAGGGCGCGGCTCATGCCGCCGATCCCGATTAGCGCATCGATGCCGGCATTCGCGGCGTAGGCCCCCAGTTCCCGATGCAACTTTTCCGCTGATTTTCCCAACTCGCGCATTTCGCCAAGCACTGCAATCCGACGCTGCGCGGGCTGGTTCCGCAGCACTTCGATCATGCTGCGCGCGGCTTCGGGATTCGAGTTGTAGCAGTCGTTCAAGATGGTAATGCCGCGCCATTCGGAGCGTTCGCCGCGCATACTGCCCGGCACGAGCCGCGCGACCGCATCCGTCAGGCTCGAAAAATCGATCTCGTAAACTCCGGCCACCGCGAGGCCCGCCAAAATGTTGGACACCGCGTGGCGGCCGCTCAGACTCGTTCGGAAGCGCACACCGTCGGCGGAAAAACTCGCGCCATCCGCTCTCAACTCCAGTTCCGTCGCGCGCACATCGGCGGTTTCGGAAAAGCCATACGTTACCGAGCGTCCGCGATGTGCCTGGCGGAACCGTGCCACGCGTTCGTCATCGGCATTCAGGACGGCGATGCCCGAATCCGGCAGCGATTCGATCAATTCGCGTTTGGCTGCCGCGATTCCGTCAATCGAATCGAACGCCTCGATGTGCGCATAGCCGACGTTGGTGACCACGCCGATTTCCGGCTCCGCAATCGCCGCCAGATTGCGAATTTCACCCGCGTGATTCATGCCCATTTCGAGCACCGCAATTTCGGCATCGTCAGCAACGCGCAGCAGCGAGAGCGGCAGCCCGATATGGTTGTTCAGATTTCCGATGGTTTTTCCCACGCAGAATTTCACTGCCAGAAATTCTGCAACGATGTCTTTGGTTCCCGTCTTGCCGGCACTGCCCGTGACGGCGACGACGGGCCGGCCCCAGTTGCGGCGCGCCCAGCGCGCAAGCTGCCCCAGCGCTTGTACGGTATCGCGTGTTTTCAAAATCGGCCGGCTGCAGGGCTCTACAGTCTCGCTGACCAACGCTGCAACGGCGCCGCGCGCGAAGGCGTCGTTCAGAAACTTGTGGCCGTCGAAATGCTCGCCCGAAATCGCAATGAACAGATCGCCGGCGGCGGTTGTCCGTGAATCGATCGACCAGCCGCGGATTTCGCATGCTTCCGGCGCGCTCGCGCAGGATTCGGCCCCGGTTGCGGTTTGGACCTGCGCGAGAGAGAGGTGCATGTCAGTGTGTTAAGCCGGCAGACCACAAAAGGCGATGGTCTGCCCCACTAGTGTCTGGTGCGGCTGAAGCCAAAGTCGCGTAAAATGCGGCGCGCCACTTCGCGGTCGTCGAACGGGACCGGACCATCTTTTAAGATTTGATAAGTCTCGTGTCCTTTGCCGGCCAGAATCACGACATCGCCGGGCGCCGCCGCTTCGATGGCGCGCTTGATGGCGCGCTCCCGGTCCGGCTCGGCTATATAAGCCGTATCGTAGCGCTTCAACCCCACTAGCGCGTCGTTCATGATCGCGAGCGGATCTTCGCTGCGCGGATTATCGGAGGTGAGCACGACACAATCGCTCAGCTCCGCGGCCGCCATCCCCATTAGCGGGCGCTTCGTCCGGTCGCGGTCGCCGCCGCAACCAAACAGCGTGATGATCCGCTTGGGCTTCATCCCGCGCGCCACGCTGAGTACATTGCGCAACGCATCGTCGGTATGCGCGTAGTCCACCACCACCAGGAACGGCTGGCCTTCTTCCACCCGTTCGAACCTCCCCGAGACACTCTGCAAGTCTTTGATCCCTTTCTGAATGTGTTCTTCGCGCATTTCGAGCGTCAGCGCCACGGCGCAGGCGAGCAGGATGTTGTAGACGTTGATCCGCCCCACCAGCCCGGATTCGACCGGGAAGCGCCGCTTGCCCGCCACTACGGTAAAGCGCAGTCCTTCAAACGAAGCTTCGATGCCGCTAGCGCGCACGAACGCTTCCCGGTCGATGCCGTACCGGAAAACCTGAGTTTCGGGCGCCAGCTTCAGACGCTCGGCGGATTCGTCGTCCGCATTGAGAACCGCGAACCGTGGGGGAGGGCCGGTGCGCGGCGTAAACAGCAATTGCTTGGCAGCAAAATACGCTTCCATCGTCTGGTGATAATCGAGATGGTCGCGAGTAAAATTTGTGAATGCGGCCGTATGGAATTGCATCGCATAGATACGGCCCAGATCCAGCGCGTGCGAAGAGGCTTCGAGCGTCGCATGCGTTCCGCCCACCTCTTCCAGATCGTGAAAGATGCGAAACAGGTCGAGCGATTCGGGCGTCGTGTTGACCGCCGGTAGCACCCGTCCCGCAAGGTGATATTCGATGGTGCCGACGAGCGCGGTGACATGCCCGGCGGCACGCAGTATGGAATCGACGAGCATGGCGCTGGTGGTTTTGCCGTTAGTTCCGGTGATGGCGGTGAGCGTGAGCCGCTCGTCGGGCTTGTGGAAGAAATTCCGCGCGGCCAACGCCAGCGCATGGCGTCCGTGCGGAACTTGAAGCCAAGGGCCGGCGAAACCAGCGGGCGCGGGACGGTCGCTGACTACAGCCAGCGCGCCCTGGCGCAAAGCAGCCTCCGCGAACCGTGCTCCGTCGGTTTTCGCGCCGGCGAAGGCGAAAAACAGAAACCCCGGTTCGACTTTGCGGCTGTCGTAGGCGATGCCGCGCACTTCGGCTTCGCCCAGACCCGCGGGAATCGGCCGCGCCGCCGGAATACCTTCGAAAATGCGCTTCAGCTCCATCGCCGCCTCAACGCGCAAACCTCACGCGCACGTGTTCTCCGGGCGGCAGCGGCGTGCCCGGCGACGGTTCCTGCGCGCGCGCCAGGCCGTCGCCGAACAGGTCCACCTGCAAGCCATCTCGCGCCGCTTCCTCCATCACACCCCGAACGGTCTTGCCGGTAAAATCCGGAACCTTGGCTGAGCCGGGTGGGACAGACGATCGATTTTCGTCTTCTGTCGCCCCAGCAGACGCCAGAAAACTCTGTTCCGCCACACCACCCAGCCCTTCGAACGGGTTGTCGTCTACGTCACGGATCGGGTGTTTGTCTGTCTTCTTGGCCTCTTCCGCCAGTTGCTTCTCTTCGAGCGCCTCCACTTCTTGCGGAACATCGCGCTGAACTTCGAGCAGACGCATCGCCGCGTCCGCGATCGTTTCAAACGGCGGACCGGCTGCCCAAGCGCCGAACCCCTTATAGCCTCTGCCTCCGGAAATCGTCACCACAACCAAAATGGACGGGTCGTTCATCGGCGCAAAACCCAGGAACGAGCCATTGTAAGTATGCGTGTAGTGGTGTTTCGCAAAATCGAATATCTGCGCGGTGCCGGTCTTGCCTGCGAGCGAATAGCCCACTAAGTGCAGATGCTCTCCCGTTCCGCCCGGCATCACCACCCCGTGCATCATCTGTCGCATCATCGCTGCCGTCTTCGCTTTCAAGACTCGCTTCGGCGGCGGAAAATGCTTGTACTCTTTCGGCTCGCCCGGTGCCTGGGTCCAGGCAACCAGGTGTGGATGAATCAGATAGCCGCCATTTGCGATCACGCTGCCCAAGCGCGCAAGCTGCACCGTGGTCAGGGTCACTTCATACCCGAAAGAAACCGAAGCGAGCGACGTCCGCCCCCATCGATCGAGCGGCCGCAGCATGCCCGCCGATTCCGCCGGAAGCTCAATTCCAGTGAGCTGTCCTACCCCGAAGCGCCGCATGTAGTCGTACATGTTTTGCGCCCCCACTTGCATGCCGATACGCACTGCCCCTACGTTGCTCGATTTCGCCAGCACATTGGCCATAGAAAGAACATTGGCGTGCCTGTCTGCGTCGTGAATGGTGCGGCCAAATAGCGTCAGTACGCCGCCGGTGCAGGGAATCATCGAGTACGGCCTGAGGTTGGTCGTTTCGAGCGCCGCCGAAAGCGTAACCACCTTGAACACCGAGCCCGGCTCGTAAGGCGCGACCACCGCATAGTCTTCGCGGCCGTGCGGCTGCTGGCCCGTCGGAATCGGCTTGTTCGGATCGTAAGTCGGGTAATTCGCCAGCGCCAGAATCGCGCCGTTGCGCGGATTGATCGCAACCACGTTGCCGTGATTCGCGTGCTCGCGCACGACCGCATCTTTCAACGCCGTCTGCGCAACCTGCTGGATCGCGCTGTCGATTGTCAAGCCGATGTTTTTCCCCGGTTCCGGCTGCTTCAGGATCTCGGATTGATAACCAACTCTTTGGACGTCAACTTGAAGCCGTTCCAACCCGGGCTTGCCGGCCAATACGCGGTTCAGTTCCAGCTCGATACCGGCCGAGCCTTTGCCTCTGGAATTGACATCGCCGAGAACATGCGCCGCCAGATTCCCGTTAGGATAGCTGCGCATGCTGTCGTCCTGGATGGTGAGCCAGTCGAGCTTCAGATCCGCCAGTTGGGCTGCTTTGGCGGGAGAAACATGCCGGGCCACCACCAGGTAGCCGTAGTGGCGCTTCGATTGCGCCGCGCTCTCGAAATCGTTTTGCAGTTCTTGTGGATCAAGCCCCAAGATCTTGCCGACCAGGCCCGCCGCGATCGCTTTATTGGGTATGCGTACCGGATCGACAATCACGGTGCGGGTCGGCGCGCTGATAGCGAGATAATTGCCGTCGCGATCGAAAATCGCTCCGCGGCGCGCTCGGATGTGTACCAGTTCGTCCTGCTGGTGAAAGGCGCGGCGTGCAAGCTCCTGATGCGAAAAAACCTGCAAGCCGACCAGGCGCAACAAAATAATCAGGGCCCATCCGGAAAGGACGAGCCCCACGATAATCAGCCTGTCTGTCGATTTGCCGGGCCGCGGAAGCGGTGGTCGTTGCATTCCTATTACCGATTGCTTACCGATCCGCGACGGGGCGCCCTTTGGGCCGGGGAGCGGTCCGCTTGGGCTAACTATCGCGGCAAAATAACTTGAGCTTCCGTGTTTGCCGGCGGCGCGGCAGTCAGTTGCCCCGTCAGTTGTTGGATCTGCTGCGGCTGCGGATTGACCATGTTGAGCGACGCCGCCAATTTTTCCAGCCGCGCGGGGCTCAACAATTTGGCCTCGCGCAGGTTGAGCACCTCCTCCTGCTGCTTCAGCGATTGCTGCTGCCCGCGCAGATGTTGCAGCGTGAAGCCGGCCATGGTGTTATAAGCCGCGGGCACCAGACCGGCGATGATAAGCAGCGCCGCGCAGAATCCGGTCACCACCGAGCGGCTGCACGCACGACGCGCCGCCGGATCCACCGCCCGGATCACGCCGCTGTTGTCAATACGCTTCACGAAGAAGTAAACGTCCTCGTTCGCCACGGGCCGCAGCCGCGGCGATTCCTCGCGCGGCCAGACCGCCGGCTGGACGCCTTCGAGCGCCCTTACCCCTACAAACCGATTTACGAAAGTTGCCAATGACGCCATCCCTGTTTCCCCTCTAAATCCCTACTGTCCAAACGATCCTGAAACTGAGCCCCGAGCGTAAGCGATGTCTGGTCCAATCTGGTCGCTCACGCTCCCGGCTCTGATACTCTTTGAATCGCCCGCAGCTTCGCGCTGCGCGAAGCCGGGTTTTCCCGAATCTCCTCTTCCTCCGGCCTGACCACGTGTTTGGTCAAAATGCGCGCCTGCCCGGCGCGAGCCAGTTCCTGAAATCTCTGCTTCACTCTCCGGTCCTCGAGCGACATGAACGTCACCACCACCAGCCGTCCGCCAGTCTTCAGCCGCTCGGGCGCAATCCGAAGCAGCTCTCCCAGCTCCTCCAACTCTGCGTTCACCTTCAACCGCAGCGCCATGAACGTCTGGGTCGCCGGATGCAATCTTCCCGTCCGCGGCACGGCCGTTTCGACTACTTCCGCAAGGCGTCCGGTAGTCAAAATCGGCCGCGCGCGAACGAGTGCTCTCGCGATTCTCCGGGACCTCCTTTCTTCGCCCAATTCGTAAATCAAATCGGCGAGCGACTTTTCCGGCAATTGGTTGACCAACTCCGATGCCGTGAGCTCCTGGCTGCGATCCATCCGCATGTCCAGCGGCCCGTCTTCCATCAGTGAAAATCCCCGTTCCCCGCTGCTCAACTGATACCGGCTGACACCCAGGTCTGCCAGCACGCCATCCACAGCCTCGACGCCGTTCTCCGCCAGCGCCTCGGCGAGTCTCGAAAACGACCCGTGAAAAAAGCGAATCCGCCCGGCCGCATCGGCCGTATTCGCGCGCGCCATCTCCAGCGATTCCGCATCGCGGTCGCACGCAATCAAAAATCCTGTATCCAGCCGCCTCACGATCGCGCCTGCGTGCCCGCCCAAGCCCGCCGTCGCATCCACATAAATTCCTTCCGGCCGAATGGCGAGATACTCCAACGATTCCTTCAATAGAACCGGATAGTGTCCCGCGGCCATACATGGCGCTTACCGCAACCCTTTCTTTTCCAGGCTCTGCACCTTTCCGTCGGCGCCTTCGCTCGCTTTCGCCAGCCTCTGCTCATAAACTTCGGAGCCGATCACGTCAATCCTCTGTTTGAAGCAACGCAAATGGACCTGCTCATTTTCGAGCCGCAGCTTTCGCCGCAATTCGGTCGGCACCAGCACCCGGCCTTGCGGATCGATGTCCGAATCCGCCCCGAAATGATAGGCGATGAACGCGACATCCTCCCGGACATCAGCATCCTCGCCCGGCTCCTCCAAAAATTTTTCTGTTTCCCTCCACGACGAAATCGGGTAAATTCTTACTGTGGAGCCGTTCAACGTCGTGACAAAAACCTTTTGGTCCCCTGTCCCGGCCAAATACTGCGCAATCGCAGCCGGAAGCTTCAGCCGCCCCTTGTCGTCCACGCGCGCCGGCAGGAACCCGCGCGGGGGTTCCTGCGGCGCCGCGATACCAGTAGGACCGTTCTGTTCGACCACTTTGCACCACTTTTGGCCGTTTTAGACCACTGAGTAGATAGTCGCACGCATGTTCCTCGATTGCAATACCTTTCTTCGCAAGATTTTTCTGTAAGCCGTTGATTTCGCCTTACTTTCGCCTGTTAGCATGAGGCAAAGGCAAAGATTTGCTGGCGAGAATTTGTGAATTCCTTTACTATTACTGAGGAACGATGGAGGTTAGATGTCAGCGTCATCTCAGAGTGGAATGTTGGTGCTCGGCAGTTCGGTTACCATTCGCGGCAAGATCATCAGTCGCGAGGATTTGTCGATCAACGGCAATGTAGAGGGCACCATCGAGGCGAAGGACCACCGGCTTACGATTGGACCGAACGGCAGTGTCAATGCCGATATCAAAGTGCGCGAGGTCATCGTGCAGGGTTCAGTCAAGGGCAACGTGGAAGCGGCGGACAAGATCGAGATCCGCAAAGATGCCAGCCTGACCGGCGATATTAAAACTGCCCGTATCGGCATCGAGGACGGGGCTTACTTTAAGGGAGCCGTGGACATTACCTCCGGGGCCGTAATGGCGGCCGGCAAGGGTCAGGCTTAGTTCCGGACAAAGCGGCTTCGCGTCTTCTACCCGCTTGCACCGGTTGCACGCGTGCGAGCATCAAGAGTGAAGATGACGTTGCCGAAGCGAAAGTTGGGGAGCCTGGGGCTGGAGGTGTCGGCGCTCGGCCTCGGATGCATGGGCATGAGCCAGTCCTATGGCGTGCCCGACGACACGGAGTCGATCGCGACCATTCACCGCGCACTCGATCTCGGGGTGGATTTTTTCGACACCGCCGAAATTTACGGGCCGTTTATCAATGAAGAGCTTCTCGGGCGGGCGCTGAAGGGGCGCCGCGACCGCGCGATCGTGGCGACCAAGTTCGGCTTCCATATCGAGAACGGCAAGTCTTCGGGAACCGATAGCCGGCCCGGTCATATCCGCGAGGTCGCCGACGCTTCCCTGCGTCGCTTGCAGACCGATCGCATCGATCTGTTTTATCAGCATCGCGTTGATCCCAAAGTCCCCATTGAGGATGTTGCGGGAGCGGTTAGCGATCTCGTGCGCGCCGGCAAAGTGCGCTACTTTGGGCTTTCGGAAGCGGGAGAAGAAAATATTCGGCGCGCTCACGCCGTGCATCCAGTCGCGGCTCTGCAGAGCGAGTATTCGTTTTGGGAGCGCAATCTGGAGCCGCGGATCATACCGCTGCTGCGCGAACTCGGCATTGGGCTCGTGCCGTTCAGCCCGCTGGGGCGCGGCTTTCTGACCGGCATCGTGAAACGCGCTGAAGAATATCCGGAAAACGATTACCGCCGCCGCGATCCGCGCTATCAGGGCACGAACTACGACGCGAATGTGCGCGCGACAGCGCTCGTCCAGGAACTCGCCGTACGCAAGCAAGCGAAACCGGCGCAAATTGCCTTAGCGTGGCTGCTGCAGAAAGGCGACGATATCGTGCCGATTCCCGGCACCAAGCGCCGGACTTATTTGGAAGAAAACGTCGCTGCCGTGTCGCTCCAACTCGACGGTGATGAAATGGCGCTGCTCGACCGGGCATTGCCGGTTTCGGGGCCGCGCTACAACGAACGCATGATGGCGATGGTGGACCGGTAAGCCTTCGTGGAATAGGCCTTTGGCCTGTCCGTGTAATGCTGCCGTGCATTAGGAAACGTTCCTGGCCGCGAATATAACCGTGTGCCCGCTGGGTTCGAAGACTCCGATTTCGCGCATACCGTAGAAGGTCGTTCGCTCGGGCAGGGCGATCGGGTAGCCTTCGAGACGCCGCAAAATGTCCTCGAAGTTTTCGATCTCGATGAACAGTCCGACACTGTTGGAGTCGGCCTTGGGAGCAAATTGGGGTACATCTTTGCGAACGCTTTCGGCGGTCTGCAGCATGAGTTCCGCGCCGTCCCGCACAACGATGGCGAAACCGAGGCGATCGCCTTCCGGCACTTCGGCGACCTTCGTAAAGCCCATCCGGTCGATCCAGAACGGCAGGGATTTTTCAATCTCTTCAACGACGAGAACCGGCGTGATCTTCATGATTCAAGATTAATCGCAGTGGCGGGATTGTGTATTGGAAAGCGGCCATTGGCGTCTGGGCCGGTGAGAGCGCGGAAGTTGCGGATGCTCATGGCAATTAAGGCTTGTACGGGTATGATCATCTTTGAGGTGGGAAAGTGGCCGTGGAACATGTGACCGTGGTTTTACCTGACGATCTCGTTAGGGATATCGACCGGCGGGAGAAGAATCGCAGCAAGTTCGTTGCTGAGGCGGTGCGCCACGAGCTTAATCGCCGACGTCGCGAGGAACTCAGGCGATCGATAGAAAATCCCCATCCCGAAAGTGCTGAGCTCGCTGAACAAGGCATAGAGGAATGGTCGCGCAGCCTGCCAGAGGAAAACCCTGAAGTGCTCCTCGATAGCCGCGCGGGTAAAGCTCTCCGTTGGATACCTGGCGAAGGGTGGATCGAGGATCGAGCGTGAGGATTGGTCGTGGAGCCGTGGTCGTTGTAGAACTCGATCCTACGGTCGGACACGAACAGCGCGGTAAAAGGCCCTGCATTGTAGTAAGCGATCCCGAGATCGCAAGTGACCAGCGCTTCCCGCTTATTTGTGTCGTGCCCATCACGGGCACTCCGGGACAGGGATTGCTCTATCCGGCCGTGGCGCCCGGCAAAAGCGGCCTTGTCAAGAAATCCTTTGTGCTTATCGATCATCTGCGGGTCAATCGATAAGCGCCGGGTCCGGCGCATCTACGGTGAAATTGCGACTGAAGAGATGGCAGCCATCGATGAAGGCTTAACGGTATTTCTCGGTCTCGGAGACCGCCTTCCGAGCGCCAGTGCGCCAATTCAGTAATCGAATGAGCCGATAGTGCCGAACGGCGAGGACATGGTGCCGATTCCTGGGCACTGCGTCACCGGGACGCGGATTTTCGCTGTTTCACCAGTTCGGCGCGGAAGGCCTGCCGGCGCTCCTTCACATAAGCCCGGTAGCCTTGCGGGTCGATAAACGGGTTCGGCCCACCGGCCCGTAGCCGCTTCAGTTTGGCGTCCATGCCGTAGTAGCTCCCATGCGCGCCGAGGAAAATGTCGCAGGGCAGGCTCGCGAGGACCCGAAAAGTCTTTTCGTAATCGGATGCGATCTGGGGGTAGCGCCGGTTCCCGACGAGTTTGTATCCGGGGTTTACGTTCGGGCTGCCGACAATTACCACATGGTACTGGCGGCCGTGGTCGCGGAGCACCATGGTCCAGGTCGTGCATCCCTTTGTATGGCCAGGCGTCAAGTGGGCGGTCAGCACTGCGCTGCCGAGGCGAACTTGATCCCCGTCGTGCAAGACGCGATCTACTTTCGCGGGCGGCCAATGCTGGTGCAAGTAGTGGAAATCGTGCCCGCCGCCGCTTTCGATCACCGGCACATCGGCATCCATGACCATCAACCTGGCGCCGGTGAGTTTTTTCGCGAGAGCGCATCCGGCGGCATGGTCGTCATGGGCGTGACTGATGAGAATGATCTTGATATCGGTAAAGCGGAAGCCAAGCCGCTCGACGCTGGCGCGAATGAGGGGCACCGATTGCTTGTAATCGGGATTGATCAGAATATCGCCGCTGGGCGTTACGATGAGAAACGACGCCAGGTAATTGGTGCCTACGTAATACAGATTGCCAATAATCCGGTAAGGCGCAATCGGTTTGTTCCAGTTTGGATTGAAAGCGCCGAACAGAGCACTGGAGAACAGAAGTAGCGCGGCGAGAAGACGCATAGAGGTTTAGTATAGGCTACCCATAGATTCATCACGGCTGCATTCGCGAGCTCCAGCGTCTCAATCATTCACCGCTTGCAGTAACCCCCGCATATACCCAAACGCGAATGCAAATGCCTGCCGCCCGTGAAGATCGCCTTCGATCCGCGGGGCATGGTCGGGCATAATCATCCCGTCATACCCGACTTCTTTGTAAACCCGCAGCGCCGCCAGCATGTCCACATCGCCGGCGTCGGGAAACGTCTCTTCAAAGTGCAGAAACCCGCCATGGATGTTGCGGAAATGCACATTGAAGATCTTTTTTCGTGTCCCGAAATACCGGATCACCTCAAAGATCTCGCGCCCGGGATCGCGGAGCATCTCGGATACTGTCCCCTGGCAAAAATTCAATCCATGATAGGGACTCGGATGGATTTCGATCAAGCGCTTCAATCCCTCCACGCTGCCGAGAACACGCTGCACGCCGCGAAAACCGGAGGCGGGCATCGCCGGATCATGCGGATGGCACGCGATTTTGACCTTGTTCGCCGCGGCAACCGGAACCACTCGATTCAGGAAGTAAGTGATGCGTTCCCACATCATTCCGCTGGTGACGCGGCCCGCTTCGGTGAGCGGGAGATCCTTCGGCTCGCGCGAATAGTCAAATGAGGAGTAACTCGCCCCGCCGCGGCCGGGAACTCTCGCCGTGCGCGGCACACCCAGCAGATTAAAGTTGTATTTCACCATCGGGATGCCGGCGCGAGCGCTGTTCTGGATCATCTGACAAATTTGGTCAATCTCCCGGTCGCGCTCGGGGCTCTTCCCAAGCAGGAGAGCCGGATTCTCGGCGCGATCGATCGGAACCGAGCTGAGAGGCAGCGGAACGGCCGCGAGGCGGATTCCAAAACTCTCCACATGCTCGCGAAGCTGTGAAAGCCCGGCGACCGACCAATGCTCGTCGAACTTCCGCGAGGGCAGCTCGCTGCAGATATGTGTCACCCCGAATGCTGCCGAGGCTCGTAATGCATCGTCAGTTGCGTCGTGCTGTGTGCCGAGCTTGATGTTTCCTGCGGGCGCGGTTCGCGGCCGTGAAGACGGAAACGCGCGCGGCACCGCCAGCGACGCCGCGGCGAGTTTGCCAAACGATCTGCGGTTCATGGGTTGAACCTATCACGTTCGACCGAACTACTCCAGTTCCATTTCTTTGCAGCCTCGCCAGCGCGCCCTCTGCCCGACGGTCGTCTCTTCCATTGGCCCGTCCGAAAATTTATCTGGCGGAAATTCTTAAATTCCTTTACTATTACTGAAAAGCCATCTGGATAGTCCCGAAATGGCATGGAGGTTAGATGTCAGCGTCATCTCAGAGTGGAATGTTGGTACTCGGCAGTTCGGTCACCATTCGCGGCCAGATCATCAGTCGCGAGGATTTGTCGATCAACGGCAATGTGGAGGGCACCATCGAGGCGAAGGAGCACCGGCTTACGATCGGGCCGAACGGCAATGTTAACGCCGACATTAAAGTACGCGAGGTCATCGTGCAAGGCTCAGTCAGGGGCAACGTGGACGCAGCGGACAAGATCGAGATCCGCAAAGATGCCAGCCTGATCGGCGATATTAAAACTGCCCGTATCGGCATCGAGGACGGAGCTTACTTTAAGGGAGCCGTGGACATCACCTCAGGCGCGCTGGGGGTGAAGAGCTGACGGCCCCGGTCACGGATTGACCGGGAGGGCCGGGAATTCGCCGCCGGCGGCTGCGGTAGCCTGTTGCGAAGCCGCGATGTCGATGCTCGAGAGCGGAATTTTGTAAACCGGCCGCTTGCTGAAGTCCCAAAAGGTGTGGTCCATCACTGCGTAATCGTTCACGGTGAGCCGCTGCCCGTTGCGCAGCACCAGCGTGACGGGAGGCTGCTGTGGTTCGCTCTCGCTTGCTGCCGGCGGATAGGCGGGTGCGGGCGCGGGTGCTACGGCTTCGGCAGCTTTCAAGTCTTGCACTTCGGCATGGAGTTGCTGGAGTTGATTTGCTATGGCGGCCTGGTTCATCTGCATCGCGGCTTGGGCCGGGTTCGGCTCTGGCGGATTCTCGGGACCGTTGTCGTAAGGTCCGTTGTCGTCGAACTCTAAGCTATCGTCCAGCGGGTAGGTGAACCCGTAATTGAGGAACGGAAGATAGGGATACGGCTGCGGGAAAGCGGCAATGGCGCCTCGGTGATCGCGAGATCCGCGATGACGATGGCCGCTCGCCGGATGCCCGCCGCGGTTGTGATTGAAGGTGTAAAAACTGGCGGTGTTGCCATGGACCCATCCGCCGTATCCGGAGCCTGCGCTTTGACGCATGCCGTGGTGGCCATAGGAAAATCCGCGGTGCTGGGCTTGCGCCGTTCCGCGCATCATGGTAAACCCGGCAAGCAGTCCCAACAGCGAGAGCAGCGTGACGCGTGCGTTTCGCAGAATCCAGGCTGACATTCCCCGGCGCATAGAGCCTCCACTTTCAGCCTAGCGCTTCCGGCAGCGCCTTGTGTCTTCAAATTTCGCCTACCGCCCTTTGCGCTTCGATTCGGAGCGCACGGACATCGAATGAATCTCGATCACAGGCATCAGCGAGTTTGCGGATTCACCCGGGCGCTGGCCGGCGCGGCGCGAGAATTCGCGATTCAGCGATTCGATGAAGCCTTGCATCTGCTTCTGCATGGCTTCCATCTTTTCGCGCATGTTCAGGATGATCTCGACGCCCGCGAGATTCACGCCCAGGTCTCGCGTCAGCTTTAAGATCACTTCCAGCCGCTCCAGATCGCCGTCCGTGTAAAGGCGTGTATTGCCTTCGCTGCGCGAGGGGCGCAGCAAGCCTTCGCGCTCGTACAGGCGCAGCGTCTGCGGATGGATTTCATACTGCTCGGCGACCGCCGAGATCATGTACGCCGCTTTGGTCTTTGCTTTCGCCATAACAAAATCTCCGGAAAGCTGTCAGCCCTCTGCTGAAAGCTGATGGCTGACTGCTGATAGCTTCATTGCTGCACCTGCGGCCAGACCTCTTTCCGCACGTCTTCGGTTTGCAGTTGACTCAGCTCGCGCAGCAACTCACGCGTGCGTTCGTTGTGCACATCCGGCGCGCGCAGAATGACTTCCACAATTTCGTCGCCGCGCGTGTTCTTGCGCGCATTCTGCACGCCCTTCTCCCTCAGCCGGAATTTCTGTCCGTTCTGGGTCCCTTGCGGAATTTTGAGCAAGGCCCGGCCGTCGATGGTCGGGACTTCGATCTTGGCGCCGAGACCCGCTTCGCTCACCGTGAGCGGAACCTGAATTTCGATATTGTCGCCCGCGCGTTTGAAGAATGGATGCTCGCCGACGCGCACGGTGATGTACAGATCCCCGGAAGGTCCATACAGATCCCCGGACGGTCCGCCTGCCGAACCGACGTTTCCCTTGCCGGCTACGCGCAAACGCGTTCCGCTCGAAACCCCGGCGGGGATGCGCACATCCACGCTCTCGGTGCGCGGGATACGCCCTTCGCCTCGGCAGTTGGGACACGCATTTTTCAAGCGCCCGCTCCCGCCGCAGCGTGGGCAGGTCAAATTGAATTTCATCGCTCCTGCCATCTGCGTCACCGTGCCCGTGCCGTCGCATTCCGGGCAGACCGCTACTTGATTGCCCGCTGCGCCGGTTCCGCGGCAAACGTCACAGATCTCCTGGCGCGAAATATTCAGCTTGACTTGTGTTCCGCGAATCGCCTGCCAGAAATCGATGTTGAGGCCGTATTCGAGATCCGCGCCGCGCTCCGGTTGCGGCGCCGCCTGCTGTTGTTGCTTGCCGCGTCCGCCGCCGAAGAACTGGCTGAAAATGTCGCGGAATCCAAAGCCTTCGTCCTCGTGCGGCTGCCCGCCCTGCGCCTGCTGCTGCCGCATGTACTCGTTGAAATCGAAGCCGCGGAAATTCGGCCCCGCGCCTCCGCCCGCAGCCCCACCGCCGTTTGGCGGGATGTTGGGCGAATAGAAGCCGTACTGGTCGTAAACCTTCCGTTTTTCCTCGTCATTGAGGACGTCATAGGCTTCCTGAACTTTCTTAAAGCGCTCTTCCGCTGATTTATCGCCCGGATTCAGATCCGGATGATACTTGCGCGCCAGCTTACGGTAGGCTTTGCGGATTTCGTCCGCGTCCGCTTTGCGCCCTACGCCCAGCGTTTCGTAATAATCGTTCTTAGTCGCAGAAGGCATTCTTGCTCACATAGAGAGAAGGCAGACGACCAAAACCGATCGTCTGCCCCACTTGCCGCTTCTCACTTACTTCTTTTCGTCTACATCGACGAACTCCGCATCGACGACATTGTCTTTCTTCTCGCCGCCTTGCGAAGCGCCTGCACCGGGACCTGCGCCCGCTGCAGCACCTGCCGCTCCGCCATCCGGAGTCGGACTCTGTGCCTTGTACATCGCTTCCGCCAGCTTGTGACTGGCCGAGGTCAGCTTGTCGGTCGCCGCGTTGATCTGCTCCAGGCCGCCTTCCGTCATGGCTTTCTTAAGTTCTTCCACCGCCGACTCCACCTCGTGCGCGTCGGCATCGGAAATCTTGTCGCGATGCTCTTTCAGCATCTTCTCGACGTTGTAGACCATGGCATCGCCGCGGTTGCGAGCTTCGATCTCTTCCTTCTTCTTGCGGTCGTCGGCCGAGTGGGATTCGGCGTCGCGCGCCATCTTCTCCACCTCGTCCTTGCTCAAGCCCGAAGAAGAGGTGATGGTGATCTTCTGCTCGTTGTTGGTCGCGCGGTCTTTCGCCTTCACGTTCAGAATGCCGTTGGCGTCGATATCGAACTCAACTTCGACCTGCGGAATCCCGCGCGGCGCCGGCGGAATGCCGACCAACTGGAACACGCCCAGCAGCCGGTTATCGCGCGCCATTGAACGCTCGCCCTGGAAGACTTTAATCTCAACCGAGGTCTGACTATCGGCCGCCGTAGAGAACACTTCGCTCTTACGAGTCGGGATGGTCGTATTGCGATCGATCAGCTTAGTGAACACTCCGCCCAGCGTTTCGATGCCGAGCGAGAGAGGCGTCACGTCCAGCAGCAGCACGTCTTTCACTTCGCCGCCGAGCACGCCGCCCTGTACCGCTGCGCCGACCGCCACCACTTCGTCCGGGTTCACGCTCTTATTCGGCTCTTTGGCGAACAGATCGCGTACCTGCTGCTGCACTTTGGGAATACGCGTCGAGCCGCCGACCAGCACCACTTCGTCGATGTTTTGCGGCGTCACACCGGCATCCTGAATCGCCTGTTTGCAGGGCCCTACCGCGCGCTGCAGAATATCGTCCACCATCTGCTCGAAACGCGCACGCGTCAGCTTGATGTTCAAGTGCTTGGGGCCGTTCTGGTCCGCCGTGAGGAAGGGCAGATTGATATCGGTCTCGAGCAGCGTCGAGAGCTCGATTTTCGCCTTCTCGGCCGCTTCCTTCAAGCGCTGAAGCGCCATCTGATCTTTCGAGACATCCACGCCCTGGTCTTTCTTGAATTCCTGAATCAGCCAGTCGATGATGCGCTGGTCGATGTTGTCGCCGCCCAGGTGCGTATCGCCGTTGGTCGATTTCACTTCCACGACGCCATCGCCCACTTCGAGGATCGAAATGTCGAACGTGCCGCCGCCGAAATCGTAGACCGCGATCGTCTCGTCCTTTTTCTTGTCCAGACCGTACGCGAGCGCCGCCGCTGTGGGTTCGTTGATGATGCGCATCACTTCGAGGCCGGCGATCTGACCTGCGTCTTTGGTGGCCTGGCGCTGAGCGTCGTTGAAGTACGCCGGGACGGTGATGACTGCTTTGGTCACTTTTTCACCCAGGTAGGCTTCGGCCGCTTCCTTCAGCTTGGTCAGGATCATAGCCGAAATCTCGGGCGGCGAGTACTTCTTGCCCTGCACCTCGACCCGCGCATCGCCGTTCTCGCCCGCGACAACCTTATAAGGGACCATCTTCATTTCTTCGTTGACTTCGTTCACGCGCCGTCCCATGAAGCGCTTGATCGAATAGATGGTATTCTCCGGGTTGGTGACCGCCTGGCGTTTCGCCACCTGGCCGACCAGCCGCTCGCCGCTCTTGGTGAACGCAACCACCGACGGCGTGGTCCGGCCGCCTTCCTGGTTCGGGATCACTGCCGGCTGGCCGCCTTCCATGACGGCGACCACCGAGTTTGTAGTTCCCAGATCGATGCCGATAATCTTGCTCATGTGTATATCCAAATCCTCCGCTTTATTAGCACAGTCTTAGTATCGAATATGAGCCTAGCATTGTCAAGTCTCCTGCTGGCGATTTTTTTGGCCATCCCCGCTTTGGCCCAATCTATGCTAACCGTGGCCGCCGCCGCCGATCTGACAAAGCTGGAACCGGTGCTGGACCGGGCTTTTTACGAAACGAAGCCAGGCGTTCAGGTGCGCTGGGTCAATGCGGCCAGCGCCATTCTGTCGCAGCAAATCGACCACGGAGCGCCCTATGACGTATTTATGTCGGCTAACCTACAGTACATTGAGAAATTGGCTGCCAACGGCAAAATGGCGCCCGGTTCGGTCGCGGCCTACGGCGTCGGTCGGCTAGGCATGCTTTGGCGCGGCGGCAAGTCACACCCAATAAAGGACTTAACCCAGAATTGGGTTCGCTTCGTAGCGATTCCCAATCCGGCGCTGGCACCCTACGGCGTGGCTGCGGTGCAAGCCCTCAAGTACGAAGGGCTTTGGAAGCAGGTGCAGAAGAAGATCGTATATGGCGAAAATGTGCGCGAGACGCTGGAGATGTTCGACAGCGGCAACGCGGACGTGGTGATCACGTCCGATTCGCTGCTGCCCAAGCGCCATCCGCAGATTATTCCGGCAGACTGGCACCGCCCGATTCTGCAAAAAGCGGGAATCGTGGCAGCCAGCCCAAACCGCGCCCTGGCGGAAAAATTTATGCATTTCCTGGTCAGCCCGGCCGGCCAGGCGGTCTTCGCGCAGTTTGGGTTCAGTTCGCCGAAGTGAGGCTCACGGGGTTGCCCAGATGCTCTAAGTTATTCTGCTGCGACAGTGCATCGATCGCCTGGCAAGATTTTCAAATTGCAGGCGAGCCAGGCCTTTAGCTCAAAGGGCCAGCGGTTCACCGGCGCACCGGTATCGCGCAGTCCGTAGCCGTGGCCGCCTTTGCTGAACAGATGCATTTCCGCCGGAACGTGCGCGCGCTTAAGAGCCAGGTAATAGAACAAGCTATTTTCAACATGCACCGGGTCGTCTTCCGCCTGGACCAGGAAGGTTGGCGGAGTCTGGGAGGACACGGTGAGCTCCGGCGCGAGTTTGTCGCTTCCCGGCGGTTTTGTGAGATAGGCCGGATAAACAAGAGCCGCAAAATCGGGCCGGCAACTCACGCCGTCGGCAGCATCGATCGGGGCATAAGAGCGTTCGTTAAACCGAGTGCTCACTAGGGCAGCGAGATCGCCTCCGGCTGAGAATCCGAGCACGCCGATGCGGTTCGGCGCAATGTGCCATTGCTTCGCGTGATGACGAACCAGGCTGATGGCGCGCTGGGCATCCTGGAGTGCGGCTTCATAAACCGGCCGGCCCTTTCGCCGCGGAACGCGGTATTTCAGCAGGACAGCCGTGATGCCCTGAGCATTCAGCCAGCGGCAGATTTCGGTGCCTTCCAGATCCATCGCAAGAATGTAATAGCCGCCGCCTGGGAAGACGACGATGGCGGGGTGGGTCGCCGCCGGGTTCGCGGCAAGATACACCGTAATCTTCGGATCGCCTACATCGCCTAGCCGGATAACGGATTTGCCTCCCACCAGATTGTCGCTGGGCTTTGTTGTGTTCTTTCCCGCGCCCAAATTTTCGGTTTCCCCCGGCGCGCCGTGCGGCCATAGCTGCAGCGTGAGCGGTTGCGCGGCGGACAACGAAGCCGTAAAGGTAAGAGCCAAGATGGCGATTCGGAGCATGTTATTGGTATCTCGCAGAAGCCGGAAACCGGTAAATATTCACGCTATTGGGCGAAACCCGGATCGTTTTTGGAACAACAGCCATCGGAATCTCCTGGATCGTTACCTGGGGCGGCTCGCCGAGGCGGTTGGCGGACTCCAAACTGGGACCGGTCATCCGCCAAAGTTTCGCGGGTCCCGATAAGCGCACGTCGGACACATTGAGCTCGAACGGCTGCACCGAGTTCGTTGCGTTCACCACGGCAACCGCAAGGAACTTACGATCCGGCGTAAGTGCGGCGAACATGTCTAGCGGGTACGTCGGGCTTCCGGAGGTGGTCTTAGGCTGATCGCCGCCGATGGGGTATTTGGGCGCCGGCTGAGGCGAGTTTCCCGAAACCGCCACGGGCACCAGACCCGCGCCCATGTGATCGGCATACAGCTTAAAGACCAGCCCGGTGGTATTAAACGCGGCATCGGTGCTGTTGTAGTCGAGCGTCGAAACTCCCATCGTGTGCGCCGACATCCGCAGAAAATCGGTGTGCCGCAGCCTCTCGTTGAAGATCATGGCGTAGGCGAGCGCCAGTTTGAGATTCACGCTCCGATTGAACCGTTGCCCGCTGGAGTATGCGTACTCGTCGACAGAAAGAAAGATATTCTTCTTGCGCATGGCCGGGAAGCGCTGCTGGTATCCCTCCCATTCTTCGGCCAGCCTATGCACGACATTGGCTCCATAGCGCGCGAACTCAA
Organism: Bryobacteraceae bacterium; assembly: GCA_036379475.1. Taxonomy (GTDB): domain Bacteria; phylum Acidobacteriota; class Terriglobia; order Bryobacterales; family Bryobacteraceae; genus Bog-105. The sequence goes on from DASVGP010000036.1 coordinate 31,639, forward strand.
GTGGTGTTTGCTGAACAGGCACATACGCTTTATCTGTGGATGTATCCGGCGGGAGGCTCTTTGCACGCGCAATGTCGAAGTGCACCCCGCCGTGCGCGTACCAGTGCTGGGCGATGCCGTCGAAGGTGCCCCAGGAGTGTTCCAGCAGGCCGCCGGTCCAATCAACACCCGTTCCGAACAGAGGCTGGATATTGTCCACGTACTTGGCGCGCTGCGCACCTTTGAGGAACATGGGCACCAACATTTTGCCGGAGGCGATTAGCGTGATCGATGGGTCCACTTTTCGCATCGCCTTTGCGAACTCATTGTTTTTCAGAACGTAATACTTCAGGGCGGTGTGACCCATTTGGAAATCACCCCAGGGCTCGTTGCCCATGTTCCAGAACTTGACCTTGTATGGCTCGGGATGGCCGTTGCGGGCACGCATGGCTCCGAGCCGCGTATCCACCGAACCGTTGATGTATTCGACCTCTTCTGCAGCCGAGTGCGCATCGCCGAAGCCCGCGTTCACCGTGATGTACGGTTCGACGCCGATGAGCTTGCAGAAGGTCATGAATTCGTCCAGGCCTACATCGTTCGTCTGCATCGCGTTCCAGGCATGGTCGAACATCGGCGGGCGCTTATCCGGATCGCCAACAGAGTCATACCAACTCCAGTCGGAGATGAAATTGCCTCCGGGAAGACGCCAGAAGCCCGAGTGAAGCTGCCGCAGAAGGGCAATGACCTCGGACCGAAAACCATCCATGTTGTCCGCCGGCATCAGCGAGACCGTGCCGACGTGGAAATTCCCGGTGCCCGTTCCAGCTATTTCGAAAATGGCGTCTTTCGTGCCGGCATTCGCCGTAAAGCTAAGCGGGAACTTCTTGTAGGCATCGGACAGCGTAAAGGAATGAGTTTGCCGGCCGTTCGCACCTTCTCCCCAGATCAAACTGACAGTCACTTTTGTACCCGGGGTACCGCGCAAGTAGATTCGGCCTGTGTACTTCTTGCCTTTTACGAGAGCGATGCCGGACTGCTGGATGCCATGCGGGCTGGCGCCGTCCAGTTTGATTTGCGGGCTCTGGTCGCCGACGAATGGTTCGCTCTTATCCATGGTCACGGCTTGGTCGGGGCCGATGGGAAGCCATTTGCGAAGCCTCATGCCGGGAAATCCGTGCCGTCCGGTGGGAGCCGCGGGCTTCTTGGACGTGATCGGGAAATAGAATTTGCGATCGTCCAGCATCTCGGACCACAGACTGCGGCGGACAAGGGTTCCAAGCTCTTCGATGAACTGGCCGTATTCGTACTTGCTGATCGGCCGCCCGACTTTCGCCGTGTCGATGGTAGCGGCAATCGTTTTGGACGGAGCGGCCTCAGACTGGGCAAGCGCCAGGCCCGGAACCGCAGCACTTCCGCCGCCGGCAAGAAGTGCGGCGGTACTGTTCTTTAGAAAACTTCTTCGAGACGATCTCTTCATGCAGCTCCTCCAGGCGCTCTTTCACGGGCTCTGCCTTGACAGTATAGTGCGTAGCCTTCGAACGGAAGCCAATTAGCGTAAGCTAAGGGACGACCGCTATGCGCTACCTTGTCCTTGCTCTGCTTTTGTCCTCTGCTTCCGCCTTTAGCCAGCGAAAGGCAGGAAATCCTCTCGATCACCTTCCCGCAAACATCACCGTTCTCACACATTTTGGCGAGCGGGCCGACATCTCGCCGGATAACCGGCGGATCGCTTTTATGGACAAAAGCTTCGGCGATGCGTTTGTCATCGATCTGAAGACCCATGTGATTCGATGCCTGACGTGCAATGTGCCCGGCGCTGCATTCCTCCGCGTCATGTATCTCCACTCCGGCGATTATCTGTTGATCGGCCCGGCCCGGTTCGTTAATATTCATCGCAGCCGTACCGTCGATAATGAACTCTGGTTCCTGAGCAAGAAACCCGGTTCCGTTCCCGAGCGCTTGCATCAAAAGCTCTCGGAAGGCGCGGCCGTTTCCAAGAGGAGCATGAAAATCGCATATGCGGTAACTCCCGCGCAAGATCCTACGCTCCCTCCCGGGCATTCGCAATTGTTCGTCGCCGATGTCGACCTTTCGGGCGGTTCGGCGCACCTGACAAACAAGCACATGGTTTACGAGAGCCCTTCCAAGGCATGTACCATCGAAGCGCAGGACTTCTTCGACAACCATCAAAAGATGACTTTCACCTGCTACCAACCGCACGGCTTAGCTTCGGTAATGACCATTGACTTGAACAGCGGAAAAGTCGAAAACATGTCGAAGGCGCCGGGAACGTACAACGAATGCGAAGGCATTTATCCGGGCG
>DASVGP010000037.1:0-4853 GCA_036379475.1 Bryobacteraceae bacterium
AACAAACTCGATCCGGAACGGAGCGCACAAGAGCGGGCGGGACAATCTCCGCCAAAACGATCCGGAAAAATTCTAGTGAGTCAGCGGGCAGTTCGTCTACGCAGAGACGCGGCCGCGGTCGGGGCGACCGTGGCGCCAGCGCTTCAGCGGCGGAGACAAATGCAATGTACCCATGGCCTGTCAAGATTTTAAGTCACTGCGGAATCACCGGCCAACCCTTTTCCGCCGAAGTGGCCGTAACAACGCTTTGATAATCTGGAAAGTGCAATGAGCGAAACGATTCTGATTCACTTCTCCGGCCGCGACCACGCGGGACTCACGAGCGAACTTACCCACATCCTGGCCGAGGCGCAAGCCCGCGTGCTCGATATCGGCCAAGCCGTGGTCCACGAAACACTGGCGCTGGCGCTGCTGGTCGAACTGCCTGAAGGCACCCCGTTTGTCGGCCTGCGCAACGCGCTGCTGGCAAAGGCGCAGCATTTGGGCTTGCAGGCACGGTTTACGCCCATCTCCAAGGACGAATTGGATAGCTGGACGGCGGAGCAGACCAAAGGCCGCTTTATTGTGACCGTGCTAGGCCGCGCCATTTCCGCGGATGTGATCTCGCGGGTAAGCGCGATTATAGCCGCGCATGGGCTGAACATCGACCGCATTGAGCGGCTTTCCGGGCGGCTGTCAATGACGCGGCAGCATGAGACGGCCAACGCCTGCGTGGAAATGCAGGCCAGCGGCGCGACGAAGGATGAAGACGCGATGCGCGCCGAATTCGTCGCGTTTGCGCAGGACTTGCCCATTGACGTTGCCTTTCAGCGCGACAACCTGTTCCGCCGCAACCGGCGGCTGTTCGTCTTCGACATGGACTCAACCTTGACGCAGGGTGAGGGCATTGACGAGTTGGCGAGGATGGCGGGCGTGGCTGAGGAAGTGGCCAAGATTACCGCGTCCGCGATGCGCGGAGAGATTGAGTTTCAGGAGAGCTTCCGCCGGCGCGTGGCTCTGCTGAAGGGTCTGCCGGAAGCCAAGGTGCGCGAGCTGGTGGGCAAGATTCCGCTGGCCGATGGCGCGGAGCGGCTGATTTCAACGCTCAAAAAGCTGGGCTACAAGACGGCGATTCTTTCAGGCGGATTTACCTTCTTTGCACAGCAGATGCAGGAGCAGTTTGGTATCGACTACATCTATGCCAACGAGCTTGAGTTTGCGGGCGGTGTGGTGACGGGCGGGGTTGCCGGGCAGATTGTCGATGGGGCGCGAAAAGCGGAGCTGCTTAAGGAGATTGCGGCGAACGAGCACATCGCGCTCGATCAGGTGGTGGCCGTGGGCGACGGCGCGAATGACCTGCCCATGCTGAACCTGGCTGGAATGGGCATCGCCTTCCGCGCCAAACCCGTGGTGCGGCAAAGCGCCGAGCTTTCGCTCACGCAACTGGGGCTGGATGGGCTGCTCTACCTGATTGGCGTGCGGGACCGGGATTTGATGGGGAAAGCGTAGGGGCGGTCGAGCCGGGCATAAACGGCTTCCGGTCCACCGGCGGCGGATCCAGTGTTTGGGACTAGCGCACGCCCGTGCATCTATTTCGTTTGACGTATGACGAATCTCGTCATACTCTGAGTTTGTGATCGTCAGCTTCAGAGACCCTGACACGCAGACGCTGTTCGAGACGGGGAAGAATCGACGCTGGGCGGCCATCGGCAAGGTTGCGATTCGCAAGCTCGATCAAATGGAAGCGTCGAGCGGATTGAATGATCTTAAAACCCCGCCGGGCAATCGCCTTGAAGCATTGACGGGGAATCGCGCGGGTCAGCACAGCATCCGTATCAATGATCAATACCGCATTTGCTTCGTGTGGAAAGCCGACGGAGCGCACGACGTGGAGATCGTGGATTATCACTAGCCGGTGAGGTGGCAATTATGTCCAGGCGGCCAAAAGAAGGCTGGAATCTTCAGAGGGTGACGACACATCCGGGCGAGATGCTGCGCGAGGAGTTCATGCTTCCGTCAGGCATCAGCCAGAACCAGCTTGCGTCAGACCTTCGCGTGCCTCCGGGCCGGATCAACCAGATCATCAACGGCAAGCGCGGCATCACCTCCGATACGGCGCTACGGCTGGCGAAGTACTTCGGCAACAGCCCCGAGTTCTGGATGAACCTGCAACAGATGTACGACCTCAGCCGGACGCGGGTCGAATCCGGCAAGCGGATTGAGCAGGAAGTGCGGGTTTGGAAGAGGGTTGCTTGAGGTTCTGGGATTGAATTCGGGCGCGTAGTGTGACGCTTATGGGGAGGCGAGTGGGATGAAGATGATTTCGGAAAAGAGGGCGATCGACAAAATCTTCCGGCGAAGAGACCACTACGATATACCGGATTGGCAACGCCAAAAAGTCTGGAATCGAGAGAAGAAGCAGCGGCTAATCGATTCGATTCTGCGTGGGTGGACGCTTCCAAAGTTTTATTTGATCGAGGGTGCTGACGACAGTTACCTCGTGGAGGATGGGCAGCAGCGACTGAATGCAATTTGGGAATTTTTTCCCAATGAGCTACCGCTCAGTAGTGAGTCTGAAAAACAGTTCGGAGGCCACTTCTATCGAGATTTGCCGCGAAAACGTGCGGACGCCTTCGATGATTTTGAGATATCGTACGACCTTATATCAGAGACGAGTGATGAGGAGTTGAAGGAGTTTTTTCAGCGCCTTCAGGAAGGCATGCCTCTGACGAGCAGCGAGAAGCTCAATGCTGTTCCGAGTAAGCTCGCAGACTTCTGCAGGTCGATGGCGAATCATGGTTTCTTTCGGGAAACGATCGCAGTGCCTAACACGCGCTACGCCCACTTTGACATCATGGCTAAGGTCGCCACCATAGAGATCGAAGGACTGGATGCGGGATTGCGGCTTGATGACGTACAGAAAGTGTTTCAATCACAAAAATCGTTTGCGCCTTCGTCTGCTGTCGGCAAACGGATAAAGGAATCTCTCGACTACCTACAATCTGCTTTCAAGAATAAAGGCGGACGGCTTCGCACTCGCACGATTGTTCAATCGCTCTTGACACTCACATGCAAGCTCGTTTCAACGGGCCGTTCTGACGGGTATGAGCTAAAGTTGCACAGCTTTTTTGACACGTTTATGTCGGAGCTTGAGGGGCAGATCCAAATGGGGCAGGCTGCGACAGATAGCGACTATGTTAGATTTCAACGATCAGTAAGTGCGAACGTAAGAGGGGGCGCGAGGGCGAGGCAGGAAATTCTCCTGCGAAAGCTATTTCGCTTATCGCCACGATTAGCCGACGTGTTTGATCCCTGCGTGATCGCAGAGAGCGGGATATCTGGTCGTGTAGCCGAGCTAGGCAAGTCCATCGCGGAATTGATCGCTCAGATAAATAGTAAATATGCAGTAAAACACGGCGAGGATCTTTTCAAGGCGACGAACAAGACGGCACAAGCACAAATTCGGCTTGGTAAGTCGGTCAAGGACGTAGTCGAGTACAAGGACTTTATCGACGATTTGTATTTTCTGTTCCGAGAATCAGTGGGCGTGAGGCTTGGCGATACATGGCCCAAGTCGTTTGAACACGTCAATGATTTACGGACTGACCTCAGACATGACGTCGATCATGGCGACGCGACCAAGGTACGTTCGAAAAGACGCAAGGCCGGTTCCGTTTTTGCGGTTTATGCCGGAGGGGAGACTCCAGACACGTTAGAACCGGCCAAGTTTCCACTTGTCCAATCGAATATCCTTGGGGCGATTGAGGGAGACTTGCGGACCCTCCTCCTGAGCGAGTTCTGAAGCAACGAGGGGTTCGCCTTGCAAATCTGCTGATTCTCGTTAACAATAAGGGGACGCGCCTTTCACAAGGTGCGGGGATTAGGGACCACGGCCAGCGGAAGACCGTCTGAGCGGTGGGAGACTCAAACAGTCGAGGTAGTATGCCGAGAAAAGTTGGGAAGAACGTCGCCAAGGCGCGCGCGGGTGTTGAGCCGCGTCCCTATGCGCTTGCGGACGCGGTTCCGCTTCTGCAAAAAGTCAAGTTCGCAAAGTTTGATGAGACGGTGGACCTTACGCTGAGGCTCGGCGTCGATCCGCGGCACGCCGACCAGATGGTGCGCGGCACGGTTGTGCTGCCGCACGGGCTGGGCAAGACCAAGCGCGTGGCCGTAGTCACTTCGGGCGACCGCCTGAAGGAAGCCGAGGCCGCCGGAGCCGAGTTTGTAGGCGGCGACGATCTGGTCGAGAAGATTCAGAAGGAAAGCTGGACGGACTTTGACGCGCTGATCGCAACGCCGGATATGATGCGGTCGGTCGGGCGGCTGGGCAAGGTGCTTGGCCCGCGCGGTCTGATGCCGAATCCCAAGACGGGCACGGTGACGAATGATGTTGCTGCGGCCATCAAGGAGATCAAGGCCGGCAAGGTCGAGTTCCGGACGGACAAGACCGCGCTGGTGCATGTGCCGGTGGGCAAGGTTTCCTTCTCAGCGCAGAAGCTCATTGAAAACGCGCAGACGGTGATTTCGAGCGTGGTGCGCGCCAAGCCTTCCTCAACCAAGGGCAAGTACATCAAGAGCATGACGCTCAGCTCGACGATGGGTCCGGGAATTGCGCTCGACAGCTCGGTGGCGGAAGCCGCCGCCAAGGCGTAAAAGCCAGCCTCTAGCTCCTAGCTTCTAGCCGCTAGTGAGCCACGATGGGGCAATGGTTCGGCCAGTGGGGCCGGGCAAAAAGATTTTTAGCTAAGAGCTAGTAGCTGGAAGCTAGAGGCTGTTTTATGGCGATAAGCAGGGCAAAGAAAGCGGAGAAGGTCGAACATCTCTCGAAGGAGCTGGCCGGATCGACCAGCGCCATTATCGGCACCTTCGCCAAG
>DASVGP010000038.1:0-17588 GCA_036379475.1 Bryobacteraceae bacterium
ACGCCGGTTTTCTGGAATTGATGCTCGACCAACGCGGCGGTTTCGCGCACGATGCGGTTCAGATCGACTTCGGCGAATTCGGTCGGCGAAGTACGCGAAAAATTGAGCAGCGAGTTGACGATTTCACTGGCGCGGAAGGTCTGCTTGGCGATCTTTTCGAGCAGCTTCGATTGGCGGTCGTCGCCCGAAACCTGCTTGGCTAGCATCTGAGCGTAGGTGGAGATCACGGCCAGCGGGGTATTGACTTCGTGGGCCACGCCCGCCGCCAGCAAGCCGATGGAACTGAGCTTGTCGGCCTGGACAAGACGGCGCTCCAGGTCTTCGCGATCGGTCACATCGTCGAAGATGATGAGGCGGCCGATCTGGCGGAATTCTTTCGAGATCAGAGGCGCGATGGCAACATTCACGATCGATTCGCGGCGCGGCGGACCACTGCCGTTTCCATTCGAAGCCGCGGGTAACTGCAGCCCTTCGATGCGAGGCGCCAAAGTCATTTTATACAGATTGTGGATGCCCATCTCGTCGCGCAGCTCGTCGAAACGCTGACACAGTTCAGCCGGAAACAGCTCGGCGAGGCGGCGGCCAAGCGCCTGAGCGCGCGGGATACCGGTCAGCTTTTCGATCTGGTTATTCCAGCTTTCGACGCAGCCGTCGAGACCGGCGGCGAGGATGCCGACGTTGATGGATTCGACAATGTTCTCGCTGAACTCTTTGAGGCGCTCGTATTCGTCCGCCTTTTGCTGCAGTGAAGCGTAAAGGCGCGAATTTTCTATGGCGATGGCGACGTAATTGGAGAGCGTAACCAGGAGATCGATGTCGTCGCGCGAGAGGAAATCGCCTTCGGTGGTACGACTCACGCCGAAGTAGGCGATGGTTCTGCCGCGCGATTTGCAGGCCACATAATAGGTGAAATCGAGTTCGGCAATGGTCTCGCGCAACGAGCGCGGCCAGGCTTCGGAAACGATATCGTGGAGATGCCTGGTGCTTTCAAAGAAAATGTAAGGCACCCCCGCGGAGTTGTCGAGAAAGCTCAGATCGAGCGGCTGCGCATGATGCTTCGCCGGCCGGGCGGATTTCTGCGTCAGGGAATGGAGGCGGAAGCGGCCCTCGGCCTCGTCGCGCAGGAAGAAGCCGATCTGCTGAATGGAGAGCGTTCGCAGCAGGCGATCGGAGACTTTCGCGAGCATCCCGTTCTGGTCGGTCTCCGAACTCAACTCGCGGGCAAATTCGATCAGCGTCAGGCGGGAATCGTAGCGGTCACGATAAAAGACCCAGCGGTCGAGCGTTTCTTGAATCCAGCGCCGGATCGGCTGAAACACGAAGGTGGCGAAGGCGATCAGGACCACGAAAGCGGGCGCGGGAACGGTGGTGGCCTTAAAGATTACAAAGATCAACGCGTAGAACACGCCAATGACTCCGAGCGTGGCCAGCGTATAGACGTAGCCCTGCTGGAAGATAATGTCCACGTCCATCAGGCGGTAGCGCGTGATCGCATAAGCCCAGGTGATCGGAATCAGGGCCATGGAGAGGACGCTGAGGTTCATCAAATGGCTCGGCACGGCGCCGGCCAGAAATGGAATGGCGTAAACCAGCGTGAAGGGCGCGAGACCGACCAGCGCTCCGTTCCGCAGGTACTTAAGCTGGCGGCGCGAGACCGGATCCTCGGCGCGGCGCAGATCCCAGGCCAGAACCGCGGCACCGGCGAAATAGAGCACCAAGGCAAAAGCCAGCGTCAGGCGATCCAGGAACCAGCGAACCTGCAGCAGAGGCGAATCGAAGTGGAGAATGCCTTCGGCGGTTGCCGCAAAGATAGCCATCAGCGCCAGCGAGGGAACGTACAGCAGTACCCAGGCGCCTTTGGCGCGCAGCCATTTCGGGCGTGCGGCAAAGGTAGCGCAAAAGTGTAGGAAAATCGCCGGAGCGATCAGGCCGGCCGCGACATTGCCCCAGTACATCGCCTCGTCGAAGGCGTCCAGCTTGCCCGAATAGTGGAAACAGGAGGCGGCGAACGAGGCCAGGCAAAGCACATAAAAATGGAACGATTTGGCGGCGCTGATGCGGCGGTAATAGACGAACAGTCCGATGGCGATGTAGAACAGGCCGATGGCGTATTGGTAGTAGAGCGCCGAATCGCGCGGAGCAGCCCGGAGAAAGATATAGTCGTTTTGAAATTCGATCCCATTGCGGCGCAGGGTGTATTTGGCCGGGGCATCTCCGGGCAAGGTTAGGCCGGCGAGCGTTTCAGGGACCTGAAGAGCCTGGTGGATCGGCTGGCCTTCGATGCGAACCAGTTGGTCTCCAGGGCGGATGCCCGCATGCTCGCCGGGGCCGCCCGGCACCAGGAACGCGGCCACCACCCGATTGTGCCCACCGGGCGCGGTCTGGTCAATCCAGGTGACGCCATCGTCCGGGATGGAAAAGGTACGCAGGTGCTCAAAGCTGAAGACGGCCGCAACCGCCGCGGCGGCGGTGAGGATGAGCAGCAGCGTCCCTGCGAATTGGTTCCTAGTTTGGCTCACGAGACACCAGAAGCAGCGCCCCTGTCCCCTCCCTCCCGGTCGGGGCTCGGTTAGGTGTAGTGTTTTTCAGCACGTGAATGTCCATTGATCCATTACGGCGTATCTGGCTGCTAAATCTACATGATAGCTGCGGAGAGCGAAACCGCCCTCTTCAATTTTGGAACAGGATCTCCCGATTCTGGTAGGAAGACGTATTTTTATTGGTTCCAGGACTCCGTAAAATGGACAGGAAACCTTGGAGGCGGGGTATACGTCCCCACGGCCGTTGACGTTGAGCTGAAACGCACTTAGACTAATGGTATAGTGGTTCCTTTTCTATGAAGTCATTCTCTGCCTTCCGTTTGCCGATTGTGGCGCTCATTTCGGCGGCGGCGCTGGCGTTGTGCGGTTTTGCCGCACCCGAGCACCAACAAGCTTCCTCGAGTTCCAGCGATACCGTCGCTAAGCCTCTGACGAAGAAGCAGCGCAGAAAGAAAGAAAAGAAGCTGAGGCAGGAACTCTCCGGCCCATGGAAGAAGTGGCTAAACCAGGATGTCGTTTACATCATCACGGACCAGGAGAGAAAGGCGTTCAAACAGCTGAAAACAGACGAGGAGCGGCAGCAGTTCGTAGAAGAATTCTGGCGCCGCCGCGATCCCACTCCGGACACCCAGGAAAACGAATACGAGGAAGAGATCTACCGCCGTATCGCCTACGCCAATGCGCACTACGCTTCGGGCATTCCGGGCTGGAAAACCGACCGCGGCATGATTTACATCAAGTACGGCCCGCCGGACGAAATCGACTCGCATCCTTCCGGCGGCACCTACGAGCGGCCCATCAACGAAGGCGGCGGCGAAACCTCGACCTACCCGTTTGAAGATTGGCGATACCGCTATATCGCCGGCGTCGGGACCAACGTCATCATCGAATTCGTGGACACCACCATGTCCGGCGAATACAAAATCGCAACCGACCCGGAAGAAAAAGACGCCCTGCTCTATGTGCCTGGCGCGGGCTTGACCGAGATGGAGCAGATGGGACTGGCGGACAAGACACAGCGTTTCGAGCGCACCGACGGCACCCACCTCGGCACTGGCAACCAACCGCTGCCGGAGAGCATGAACGAATTTAGCCGGCTAGAGCGCTATGCCAAGCTGATGGCCCCGCCGGTGCTGCCCAAGTTCAAGGACTTGGACGAGGTGGTGAACACGAATATTCAATACAACACGCTGCCGATGAAGGTGCGTGTCGATTTTATTCGTGTGACCGACGCCACCGTCTTCGTCAATGTCACGATTCTGTTCAAGAACGGCGATTTGAACTACAAAACAAAAGACGGAGTGGCCAAGGCGACGGTACACATTTATGGCCGCTTTACCACTCTGACGCGGCGACCAGTGCAATGGTTCGAGGACACCGTGACGGCTGACTTTCCGGAGGCAATGCTACAAAAGGCCCGCGACGGATCGGTAATCTATTCCAAGCGCATTCCGCTGCCGCCGGGCACTTACCGGCTGAATATCGTCGCCAAGGACACGGTGGGGAACACCATGAATACCTATGAAAAAGCGCTGCACGTGCCCTACTATGACGACGACAAACTGGCCTCCAGCAGCCTCATCCTGGCCGACGAAATCGAGCACGTGCCGAGCCGGAGCATCGGGAAGGGGCAATTTGTGATTCGCAGCACGAAGGTGCGGCCGCGCGTCGATGATACTTTCAAGCGCTCGGAAAGCATGGGGATCTATACGGAGCTTTATAACCTCGGCGGAAACAAGAAGACGCACAAACCCGAGGGCACCGTGGAGTACGAAGTTGTCAATGATAAAACCAACAAGCTGGTGCTGAGCCATACCGAGGCTCTGCAGGCGATTCCAAATGCGTCGGGCTATATGGCGATTGTCGAAAAGAAGCTGCCCCTGGGCGTGCTGAAGCCCGGCAAGTATACGCTTAAGCTGAAGGTGACGGATCAGATAAACAAACAGACCATTACACCTTCGGCCCAGTTTACGGTAACATCGTAGTCATCCTGGCTGCGTTTCCGAGCTGGAAGCGTGAGCGACCGGTTAGAATATTAAGGTCATCTTGAAGTCGGTGATCGCGAGCAAACAATTCGCTGCGGCCGCACTGATGACGGCTGCCCTGGCTCTGGGGAATCAGAGCCGTGCAGGTGACTTTTCGCTTGCCGTAACCGGCGATCTGCTGGGGACTGTTGTCAACGATGCCGGGATTCCGCAGATGGGCGCCACGGTCCATCTATTTAACCGCTACGAGGATCTGGTTGCGGAGACCATGAGCGGGCGGAACGGCCGGTTCGCTTTTGCGGGTCTGCCGGCCGGACGTTATGCCATCCGGGTCTCGCTGGCCAGTTTCCTGCCCGCCGCGCGCGACAACATCGCTATCAATGCCGGCATCGACAGCATGCTGGAGATTCATTTAGCCACGCTGTTCAGCGATATCCAGGTCCATTACAAAATTCCTACCGCCGCCATGACCCAGGATTGGAAATGGGTACTGCGAGCCTCCCCGGCTACGCGCTTGGTGACGCGCTATCTTCCTGGCGACTTGGCCAACGCGGATGCGGCGGAATTGCATCCGCGGGTGTTCTCCGGCACCCATGCCATGGTCTCCGTCTCAGGCGGCGATACCGGATTGATCGATGCCGGCTCACTGCGGGGCGATATGGGAACCGGCTTTATTCTCTCCACCGATATTCTCGGCAAGAACCAGTTGCAGGTTGGCGGAACCTATGGGCAGAGCGGAACTTTTGGCCCGGCATCTATGGGGCTTTCCGCCATCTATAGCCGGCATGGCGTGAGCGGCTTAGCAGAACCTCCCGAGATTGCCTTGACGGTATCGCAGTTCGGGCTTTACGGCGGCGCGCCGCAGACGACGCCCATGCAACCCACCGCGGCGGTTCGCATCATGTCTTTGAGCACGTACCAGGTTGCCGATCTGGCGGGTAGAGTGCATCTTGAGTATGGAGCTACCGGCGAATCGGTGGATTTCGGCAATCAGCACGTCAGCCGGGCCAGTCCGTTTGCCCGAGCGACCGTGAGCATGGGCAGAGCGGGAGAAGTTGTGCTGGCATACAGCGATGGCGACCGGCCGGAGGAATTGCTGGCGCATCAGAGCAGCGCTCGCGCCCAAGCTCCCGAAAACGGCGCCGCGCCGGTGGGCGACGATTTGACGGCGGTGGCCAACGCGCTGGCGCGCATGCCGGAGATTTCAAGCCGCGACGGCGATCTGCGCCTGCAGCGAACCCAGAGCTATGAGGTTGGGCTGAGCAAGACGGTTGGACCGCGGACCTACGCCGTGAGCATGTTCCATGAAGAAGTGTGGAACGGCTGGATGAACGTGGCCGGCGATCTCACGGGCGTTCAGGCGAACAATTTGCTCTCCGACGGCATTTCGCAGACCTCGGCTTACGACATTGGAAGATACCGGCGCAACGGGTACGTGGCATCGGTGGACGAAAGGATCGGCGATCTGTTCAAGTTTGCGCTGGCATACGGCCAGATGGGCGGTTTTGTGCGGAATGCCGGTTCGTTAATGGCCGTGCTTAATGGAAAGAGCGGCGTGCTCTCGGAGAGGAACGAAAATGTGGCCGCAGCGAACCTCCATGCGAAGTTGCCGAAGAGCGGAACCCAGATCTGGACCAGTTACGGCTGGGTCGCCCGGGGCACGGTAGTTCCGCGGCACCTGTTCGTGACCCAGAACACTTATCTGGCGCCGGGCTTCAACATTTTTGTGCGCCAGCCGCTGCCCGCGTTTCTTGGCATTCCGGCGCGTATGGAATTAACTGCCGATCTGCGCAACTTGCTGGCTCAAGGATATCTACCGCTTGGAGTGAACAGCGGCAACACGATACTGATCGTGCAATCGCCACGCGTCGTTCGCGGTGGACTGAATTTCGTATTCTAAGGCGAGTATGAACCTTCCACATTTTCGACGAGCGCGCAACGTGCTCGCGCTGTCGGTCGTGTGCGGTGTGGCAGTTGCCGCCGCTGCCAGCGGACCCTTCGATCTTTCCGGCAAGCCGATCGATCCGTTTCAAGGCAAAGCGCGTGCGCGAGTGTTCCTCTTCGTGCGCAGCGACTGTCCGATCAGCAACCAGTACGCCCCCGAAGTGCGCCGAATTGCGAAAGAATTTGCCAACCGCGGCGTCGAATTCTGGGTGGTTGTTCCGGACAAGACCGCAACCAAGGCGGCCATTATCAAGCACATGAAAGCCTACGGCTTCCCCGGCCAGGCGATCCGCGATCCCAATCAAGTATTGGTGAAGCGCGCTAAGGCGACGATTTCTCCGGAAGCGGCGGTTTTCAATGCAGCCGGCAAAGAGGTTTATCGCGGCCGCATCGATAATTTGTATGTCAATATCGGCCTCGAGCGCCGCGCCGCCACCACGCACGACTTGGAAGCCGCCATTTCCGCCGTGCTTGCTGGCCGCCCGGTGAAGCAACCCGTGACCAAGGCGGTCGGCTGCTGGCTTGCGGATCTGGATTGAAGCATTTAGCAATCCTCTTCCTTGCCGTCGCGCCCAGCCTTCTTGCGGGGCGGGGTTTATCCGGAGCACCCAGCGGGTCAAGCCCTCAGCCCCGCTTCGGCCGCGACATCGCGCCCATTCTTTACCAGAACTGCGTCGCCTGCCATCATCCCGGCGGCCACGCTCCGTTTTCTCTCGTCACGTACCAAGGCGCCCGCCAGCACGCCCGTGCAATAGCCTCTGCCACCCGCAGTCGGCGAATGCCGCCCTGGCTTCCCGCGCCCGGATATGGGGACTTCCTGGGAACGCAGCGCCTCACCAACACCCAAATTCAGACTGTTGGCAAATGGGTGCGCGCCGGAGCACCTGAAGGCCCGCCTGCGCAGGTGCCGGTTCCGCCGCGCTTCATGTCCGAATGGCAACTGGGCACACCGGACCTGATTGTCAAAGCGCCACATCCGTTTACCGTCCCAGCGGGCGGCCCGAACCTCTTCTGGAATTTCGTCATGACGCCCGATATCAAGACGACCAAATACGTGCGCGCCATCGAAATCCGGCCCGGCCCCCGCAACTTAATCCACCACGCCAATCTGATCGTCGACCGCGTCGGATCTTCGCTTCGCCTGGAGAAATCGTCGCCGGCCGGCGGTTTCCCCGGAATGGACGTGACCGTCGATCGCAGCGTCTTCGATCCCATTGGCCACTTCCTGTTCTGGAAGCCGGGAACCGTTCCTTATTCGGAGCCGGACGGTTTCTCCTGGCGGCTCGATCCCGGAAATTATCTGGTTCTGAACACCCATTTCCAGCCGCACGGGAAAGTCGCCGAGGTGCAGCCCGAGGTCGGTCTATACTTCACGAACAAGCCGCCCACGAAATTCCCCATCGTGATCGAACTCGAAGCGGACAACCAGCTCGATATTCCCGCGGGCGACCCCGATTTCGCGGTCTCCGACCATTTCCGCTTGCCGGAAGATGTGGACGTGCTGGCCATCTATCCGCACGCGCACTATTTGGGCAAGCGCCTCGAAGCTTATGCGATTCTTCCCAATGGCTCGCGCAAATGGCTGCTGCTGATTCCAGACTGGAATATGGACTGGCAGGCGGTCTATCGCTATCGCAAGCCGGTAGTTCTGCCCAAAGGTTCGGTGATCTGGATGCGCTATCACTACGATAATTCGTCCGCGAACCCGCGCAATCCCAACCATCCGCCCAAGCGCGTCCGCGCCGGCAATCAGGCGACTGACGAAATGGCGCATCTCTCGCTCCAGCTTCTGCCGCGTGGCGCGGGCGACCATCGCCGGCCCATCCAGGAAGCCCTAATGCGGAACGATATTAAAAAACATCCCGCCGAGTTTCAAGCGCACATGAACCTGGGCGCGCTGCTGCTCTCGCGCTTGGACGCGCAGGACGCGGAGGCCCAACTAGCCACCGCCGTGCGCCTGGACCCGAAGCGTCCGGAAGCGCACGACATGCTCGGCGTGGCGCTCGAAAATCTCGGACGCTCCTCCGATGCTCTTTTAGAATTCCGCATTGCGCTTCGGGACGATCCTCACTACCTCGATGCCGACTACAATCTCGCCATGGCGCTGGCCCGGCGTGGTCAGATCGCCGAAGCCGTGAAGGATTTCCGCCTCGTTGCCGCCGCCTACCCGAAAAGCGCCCTCCTGCAGAAGCAGCTTCGCCAATTGCTGGCGGAGGAAAAAGCAGGCCACAAATAATCCAGCAAGACTCCGAACCGAAATTCGTTGCCTGCCCCGGTTTCCTGGGCGATAAGAGAGAGGATGCCTCGCTCCCTTGTAATACTTCTTACGTTGATCTTCTCGTATTCGGGCGTTGTCGCAGCAACAACACCCGGCAGATCAGGCCGGAATTGGCCGGCCTACTCGGGAACGAACGCGAGTACGAAGTATTCGCCACTGCCCCAGATTAATGCAAGAAATGTCCAGCGCCTGAAAATCGCCTGGCGCTGGAAGTCGGCGGATCTCGCCATCCTGAAAACGGACCCTGAACTTCACACGTGGAAGTTTGAGAGTACTCCCATCATGGTCGGCGGAACACTCTATACCAGCACTTCGCTGAGTCAGGTGGCGGCAATCGATGCGGCGACAGGGCGCACGATCTGGGTATTCGATCCGCACACCTATGCGCATGGAATGCCGCCGAACTTCGGGTTCGTGAATCGAGGCGTGGCGTACTGGAGCGATGGTAACGAGTCTAGAATTTTCATCGGCACAGGAGATGGATACCTGATCGCGCTCGATGCCAAGACGGGGAAGCCCGCGAGGGAATTCGGCGACAACGGAAAGATCGACTTAACTGAAGGTCTCCTGCGCCCGGTCAACCGAGCGTTCTACGGCGTGAATTCTCCTCCGGTGATTTGCAGCAACACCGTGATCGTCGGGTCAGCGGTGATCGACTATCCAGCGGTTAAGGGCATGCCGCGTGGGGATGTTCGCGGGTTCGACGTCCGCACAGGCAAGCTTCGCTGGACGTTCCACACAATCCCGCTTCCGGGAGAATTTGGTTACCGGACCTGGGGGCCGCAATCCTGGAAGGATTTTGGAGCCGCCAATGTATGGCCTCCCATGTCTGCGGACGACCAGCTAGGGTATGTCTACTTGCCGATAAGCTCTCCCTCCAGCGATTTTTATGGCGGTGCCCGCCCGGGCAATAATCTCTTCTCCGATAGCCTTGTCTGCCTGAATGCGGCTTCCGGCAAACTTGTCTGGTACTTCCAAATGGTGCACCACGATCTCTGGGACCGAGATCCTCCCGCAGCGCCAATCCTTACAAACATCCGCGTGCATGGGCATCTCGTTCGAGCAGTGGCGCAAGTTACCAAGCAAGGATTCGTATACGTTTTTAATCGGGTTAGCGGAAAACCTCTGTGGCCGATTCATGAGGAGCCGGTGCCCCGCTCGGCTGTGCCGGGTGAATGGACCTCGGCGACGCAGCCCATCCCTACGCGCCCGGCTCCATTCGATCAGCAAGGGTTGAGCACCGACGATTTGATCGATTTCACGCCGAAGTTGCGCCGCGAAGCCGAGGCGATTCTCAGCCGTTATGACCATGGCCCGTTGTTCACGCCACCAAGCACGCGAGGCACGATCTTGATGCCGGGCGTGCGGGGAGGCGCAAGCTGGTCAGGCGCGGCATTCGATCCCGAGTCGGGCATGCTGTATATCCCTTCTATTACAGATGAAAGAGTGATCAAGCTCGTGGATACGCGGGGGAAGCAATCGCTTAATCATCCATTCCCGCAGAGGTATCGTGCGTTCGAAGCCGAATTGAGCGGTCCCGAGGGCTTGCCCCTTACCAAGCCGCCATATGGTCGGGTTACAGCAATCGATCTCAAAACAGGCGAAACTGTGTGGACGGCACCCATGGGCGATGGGCCAAGAAATAGTCCGGCGCTCCGAGGACTAAAGCTCGGCCGCCTTGGTTGGCCATACTGGGGACACCCGCTGCTTACAAAAACGCTGCTTCTCATCGCACAGGAAGGCGGGACCGGGAAGCGCCATTCCCCAACAGACGATCCCAACATCCAGGTGTTCGACAAACGATCAGGCAAGCTCATCGCCGAAGTACCTCTCCCTTCCTTCGCGTCCGGTTCGCCGATGACCTATCTGGATCGCGGAAGGCAATACATCGTTGTCGCGATTGGTGGCGGGAATATCCCGGCGGAACTGGTGGCGCTTTCTCTTCCGGAAAGCGAGCGAATTTCACGTCAGGGATTCGCCCCATAATTTGTGTGTATTCGTGTGCACTCGCGGCTCGTCTTATTCCAGGCGAAAGGAGACGCGATGAAAGCCGTTGTCTACAAGGGAAAAGAAGACGTCGCCATAGAGAATGTACCCGACGCGAAAATCGAAGGGCCGTGCGACGCTATAGTGCGGGTAACGTCGGCCGCGATCTGCGGCAGCGACCTGCACATGTACGAGGACCGCAGCACCGCCAAGCCGGGCTGCGTGTTCGGTCACGAGAACATGGGCGTTGTCGAGCAGACCGGTCCGGGCGTGACCTCGATTCAGAAAGGCGATCGCGTGGTGATGCCGTTCAACATCGCCTGCGGCTTTTGCTTCAACTGCACGCGCGGTTACACGCACGCCTGCCTCACCATGAACCCGGATCTTGCCGGCGCCGCCTACGGTTACGCCGACATGGGGCCGTACAAAGGCGGACAGGCCGAATTTCTGCGCGTGCCGTATGCGGATTTCAATTGCCTGAAGCTGCCCGGCACGCCAGGCGATCAATGGGAAGACGATTTTGTGCTGCTCGCCGATATCTTTCCAACCGGCTGGCACGCGGCAGAACTGGCAAACGTAAAAAGCGGCGACACGGTGGCAGTCTTCGGCGCCGGACCGGTAGGGCTGCTCGCCGCCTACAGCGCGCTCATCAAGGGCGCAGCGGAAGTCTTCGTCGTGGATCGCTCGGCGGAGCGGCTCAAGAAAGCGCAGGAGATCGGCGCTGTTCCCATCGATTTCGGCAAAGGCAATCCGGTGGAGCAGATCCGGGAGCAGCGAAAAAAGAGCAGGTCGGTCCAGGAAGCCAGGCGGCCCGGCGAGGAAGAGAAAGCGCCGGGAGTGATGTGCGCCATCGATGCCGTGGGCTATCAGGCGCGCCACGGCAAAGACACGGAACGCGAGCATCCTGTTCAAGCGCTCGAATGGGCAACCCAAATCCTGAATCCAACGGGCAGTCTCGGGATCATCGGCGTTTACTTCATGAGCGATCCGGGCGCAAGCGACGACAAGAAGAAGAACGGCATTTTCGAAATTCCCCTGGGCGCTCTGTGGGCCAAGAGTATTAGCATCGGCCAAGGCCAGACGCCGGTGAAGCGGTATAACGTCTATCTGCGCGATCTGATCATCGCCGGGCGCGCGAAACCGAGCTTTATCGTAAGCCATCGCCTGCCTTTGAGCCAGGCCCCGGAGGCCTATCGTAAGTTCGAAAAACGCGGCGTCGAGGAGGGCAAAGAGTGGACGAAGGTCGTGCTCAAGCCGGAGATGGACCGCGCTGGGCGGGCGGCGCACGCGTAAGTACTACTACACTCTGGTTTCTTTGCCAGGCGCCATACGGTTCACTTCTCTGCCGGCCTATTTTCGCTTCCGGCGCCCCGTCCGGCCCGCCGGTTCGACAACGGAAAACTGTAGTTTGTGTTCGACCGGATCCATCCGGTCCAGCAGCACGCGCAGACGGTCGCCGATGGAATACATCTTGCGGCTGCGCTCGCCGATGATCTTGCGGTCATTTTCGCGATAGAGGAAGCGGTCTCCCGAAAGCGTATCGAGGGGGACCAGCCCCTCGATAAATAGTTCCGTCAATTCGACGAAAAAGCCGAATTTCGCGGTGCTGACGATGAGCGCGTCGAATTCCTCGCCCACGCGGTCCTGCATGAATTTCGCCTTTTTCCACTCGATGAGTTCGCGTTCGGCTTCGGCGGCGCGGCGCTCGGTAAACGAGGTATCGTCTCCCAACTCCCGCAAACGCCGGTTGTCGAGCGGTGGTTCCTGCGCATCCAGGCGGGCGGACAGAATGCGGTGGACGGCCAGATCCGGGTAGCGGCGGATAGGCGAGGTGAAATGTGTGTAGGACGGCGCCGCAAGCGCGAAATGGCCTTCGTTGAGTTCGCTATAGCGGGCTTGTTTCAGAGAACGCAGCATCAGATAGCTAAGGATGCGCTCTTCCGGTTTCCCCGCCACCTTCGCGATCAGGCGCTGGTAGTTACGGGAGGAGATTCTCAGATCTTCGCGCGGGAGTACAATCTCTTTGCGCACCCGGCGTCCGTCACGCCGGCGCTCCACAGCCGGAAAGCGTTTCACCGGGATGCTGCCGATCCCTAGCGAATAGCCGAAGTGCACGGCGATATCTTCGAAATCCATGACTCGCTTCGGCTCGGGCTGCTCGTGGATGCGGTAGAGCATGGGAACGCCAGCCGCCTCGAGATGGCCGGCCACGGCCTCGTTCGCCGCCAGCATGAATTCCTCGATGATCCGATGCGCGATGTTGCGTTCGGCCCGCGTGACGCCGGTCATCTGGCCGGATAGATCGAGTTCAATATTCGTCTCCGGCATATCGAAATCGATCGACCCGCGCTTGCTTCGCTTGCGATTCAGAATCAGCGCCAGCTCGCGCATCGTCTCGAAGCGGCCAACCAGACTCGCGTATCGCTCGCGCATCGCGGGCTCGCCTTCCAGAATGCGAAACACATTCGTATAGGTCATGCGTTCGGCGCTGCGGATGATGCCGCGGGCAAATTCCTGCGAAACCACGTCGCCCTGAGCATCGATTTCTAGAAGCGCCGACAAGACCAGCCGGTCTTCTTGAGGGCGCAAGGAGCAAATGTCCGTAGAGAGTTCGACCGGCAGCATCGGTACGGCGCGATCCGGGAAATAAACGCTGGTCCCGCGGCGCAAGGCTTCTTCATCGATGGGAGATCCCGGCCTTACATAATGGCTGACATCCGCAATATGCACCTGCAAAGCGAAATGACCGTTCGCGAGGCGTTCCACCCAAACCGCGTCGTCGAAATCGCGAGCGGTTTCACCGTCGATCGTGACGATATCGAGCGCGCGGAAATCTTCACGCCTGCGCAGCTCGGCTTCCGCGATCTCGTGAGGGATGCGGTGCGCCTGATCCAACGCTTCTTCCGGAAACTCGTGCGGAAGATGGTGCTTGCGAATGACGATCTCGACATCGACGCCGAAATCGTCCGGATACCCGAGCACTTCCACGACCCGTCCGATGGCATATTCGCCTGCCTCGGGAAACTCGAGGATCTCGGCATTGACAATCATGCCGTCCAGATCCTCCACGGAGGAAACCTCGCGCGCCGTTCCGCCAACCCGATGCACGGAGCTGCTTTGCGCGGGCAGTTCCATGCCTTGCGGAATTTCGATCCAGTCCCGCAGACGTTCGTCGGAAGGCGCAACAAAATTGCCCCGGCGGCGAATGCGGAACTCGCCCACTACAGTCATATGGGCGCGCCGCAAAATGCGCAGAATTTTTCCTTCCGCCCGGCCCTGTCCGCCCATCCGGGTGATCTGCGCAAGCACGCAATCGCCGTTCATGCCTTTGGCGGCTTCGTCCGGCTTGAGGTAGATATCGCCTTCGATATCCGCAGCTTTCCGATCCGGAAGCACGAACCCGAAACCGTCACGATGCACGAACAGTTCGCCTGCCACATATTCCGGGTTGTCGCCAACCGCGGCGAAATGCCCCGAACGCAGTTCCGCCACCAAGCCCTTCCGCGCCAGCCGGTCCAACGATTCGTCGAGCCCAACGCGGGCATCCGCATCGAGCCGCAGCTCTTTCACAAGCTGTTTATAGGTCGCCCGCGCATGCGGCAGCCCGCGTATGTGATCGAGAAGGCTCGCATCCGTAAACCGCTTCGGCACACCCGCATTGTAGGACGGAGTCAGGGATGGCAACTCCGGGAATGACCGCGATTTGGCTGAAGTCCCACGGGTTGTTAACATTGAAGTGGCACTCATTCCTGGAAGCGGCCCGGCTATGAATGCAAAACGAACCGCTGAGCATGAATTGATGCGTGTGCGCCAGATGAAAGCTCTCGAATCTGCTGCCGGTTCTTGGAAGGACAGCGCCCATCCCGAGCTGAAGTCGGGCTCGGCCAAATGGGTGAAGGCTCTCCGCCAGGAGAATGAACGGCGCTTTCAAAAAACAACCGCGAAATAATGGCTACGTATATAGTGGCCACATGGAGCTGAAGGTCATTCGCCTGGCGATTCCCGAGGGTGGCAACATCATCCTGGGGCAGAGCCATTTCATCAAGAGCGTCGAAGACATCTACGAAGCGATCGTGAATACGTCGTCACAACTGCAGTTTGGAATCGCCTTTAACGAGGCTTCGGGCGATTGCCTGGTGCGCTTCGATGGCAACGACGAGGCGCTCCGGCAAAATGCGATTCAAAACGCGGCGGCGATCGGCGCCGGGCACATCTTCGTCGTGTCATTGCGCAACGGGTTTCCCATCAATGTCCTCGGCCGTATCCAGGCGGTCCCGGAAGTCGTGAATATCTACTGCGCCACAGCCAATCCGGTCGAGGTCATTGTCGCCGAAACCGAGCAGGGCCGAGGCGTTCTGGGCGTCATTGACGGCAGCCCTCCGAAAGGCGTGGAAACCGAATTGCATGTAAAGGAGCGCATCGAGCTGCTGCAGAAGTTCGGCTACAAGCGGTAATTTTTTTTATGCCTCCGAAAAGGACATGGGATGCCGAGCTCTACGAAGCTCACCACAGCTTTGTCTGGCAACTGGCAGAGGGGCTTCTGACTGTACTCGATCCGAAGCCCGGCGAGCGAATTCTCTCGCTGGGTTGCGGGCCGGGTCACTTAGCCTATAAGATCGCGGAACGTGGGGCGCAAGTCGTCGGCCTGGATTCCTCGCCCGAAATGATAGGGTCGGCCCGTCAGAATTATCCGCAGTTGTCATTTGTTCTGGAAGATGCGGCGCGCATGCGCTTCGATCGCGAGTTCGATGCCGTGTTCTCCAACGCCGCACTGCACTGGATGCTCGATGCCTCTGGTGTGGCACGCGCGGTTGCACGCTCGCTGCGCATGGGTGGGCGCTTCGTGGCTGAGATGGGGGGCAAGGGAAATATCCGGCACATTGAATCGGCGGTCGAAAGGGCCGCCCGACGCTATAGCGGGCCAAATCTGCCAGAACCGCGCACCTTCTTTCCTTCGCTGGGAGAATATGCAGGACTGCTCGAAGAATCAGGTTTGGAGGTCCGCTTCGCCCGCCTGTTCGACCGCCCTACCGAGTTAGAAGGCGCAAACGGTATGGAAGTTTGGGTTCGCCAGTTCAAAGGTTACTACTTCGAGGGCTTACCCCGTGCGAAGCGCGAAGAGGCGATCCGCGAGGTAATCGAAGAACTCCGTCCGATACTTTTTCGGGAAGGTAAGTGGACGGCGGATTACCGGCGGCTGCAAATCGTCGCCGTGAAATCCGCCGACTCCGAAAGCGGCAAAGGCTAAACAGCCTTTGCCTGGGCTTGCACGTTTACGTTGCCTTCTGCAATCTGCGTCAGTTTGCGGTCGGCAGCCGCTTCTTCGTTCAGCGTCTGCTGGAGCAGGTCTGCTGCTTGCCGCAGCCCGAGCCGTAGCGCGAACGTGCGCGCCGTACCGTATCCCGCGATCTCATAGTGCTCCACGCGCTGCGCGGAGGCGATAATCGCGGCATCTTTTATGTCGGCGTCGCCTTTGGCTTTCGCCATGTCGCTGCCTTCGGAGATGAGTCCTTTCATCGCATCGCAGGTTTCCCGCTTCGGCTCCATGCCGATCTCGCGGAAAATAGTTTCCAGCCGCGACACATGGCCCTGTGTCTCGGTCAGATGATGTTGTATCGCTTGTTTGAGCTGATTCGAGTTGGCCGCCTCGGCCATCTTGGGCAGCGCTTTTGTCAGGCGTTGCTCGGCGTCATATAGATCTTCAATCTGATTCGCAAAAAGATCCTTAAACGAGTTGAATTCCATTGCCATAAGTATTTCCTCGCTTCGCCCGCCGAACCTCTTGGCGCGTGCAGGCACTTGTGTGACTCTTTCGCCCAGCCGACGTTTCGCGCCCGTGCTTTCGAAGCCCGCTCGAAGAAGTCCGGGCAGCGCGGCCGGTGCGGTACTGAGATTTCTCGCGGCAGGTGTGGAACACTTGGAAGAATGCCACTCAACGATGAGTTACCCCGACGTACTTTCCTTCGCAACGCGGCGCTGGGAACCGGAGCCGTGCTCGCTCCCAAAGAAATCTTCGCGGCCCAGGAGCCGTTTCGCGAAGCCGAGGCCAATGTAAAGCCCATCCGCTTCGGCATTGTCGGTATCGGGATGGAAGGCTCGGGCCTGCTGAAAACCGCCATCCGGCTGCCCGGAGTCGAGTGCGTCGGCGCCGCCGATCTTTACGATGGCCGTCACCTCTTGTCCCGGCAGATCACCGGAAATTCCAAGCTTCCGGTCACGCGGCGCTACAAAGATTTGCTCGATCGCAAGGACATCGACTGCATGATTGTCGCCGTCCCGGATTTCTGGCACGCGCAGGTGGTCATCGATGCCTGCAATGCCGGCAAGGACGTCTACTGCGAAAAGCCGATGTCGCACACGATATCGGACGGATTCCACATGGTCGAGGCGGCGAAGAAGAACAATCGCATCGTGCAGATCGGCGCGCAGCGTGTCAGTTCCGCTTTGTGCCGCAAGGCGCGCGAGCTTTATCAAAACGGCGCTATCGGCAAAGTGGTGATGGTGGAACTCAGCTACGGCCGTAACAGCCCCAACGGCGCCTGGGTCTATCCGCCGCCGCCCGATCTCTCGCTGCAAAATCTGGACTGGAATACCTGGCTCAAGGACACGCCCAAAATTCCGCTAAATCCCGACCGCTTTGCCCGCTGGCGAGCTTGGCGCGTTTATGGCACCGGGGTCGCGGGCGATCTGATGGTTCATCTGCTCAGCGGCATGATGTACACTCTCGACTGGAACGAAGCGCCGCGCTCGGCCTCGGCCCTGGGCGGCATCTTTCGCTACAATGACGGCCGCGACATGCCCGACATGCATACCGTGCTGTTTGATTATCACGGCATCCCGGTTTATGTCCGTTTA
>DASVGP010000039.1:0-7869 GCA_036379475.1 Bryobacteraceae bacterium
ATGAAAACGCGACTCTGGGGAAAGTGGACACGCTGATTGTGCTCGGATGTCCGACGGAGCCGGACGGAACGCCAACGCCCGAGCAGCGGGAGCGCGTGCTGGAGGGCGTTCGGCAATTCAAGGAGGGAGTCAGCAAGCATATCATTTTTACCGGCACTGCAGCTCATAACCGCTTTATCGAGGCGGTTGCGATGGCGAAGCTTGCCAAGGCGCAGGGCGTGCCTGCATCCGCGGTGATCGAAGAAAGGCAAGCCCACGACACCATCCAGAACATTTATTATTCGGATAAGATCATGCAGGCGCACGGCTGGCATACGGCGGAGGTGATCAGCTCGCCGTATCATCTGCCGCGCACTGCGCTGATTCTCAGCCACTATCCCGATCTGAAATGGGAAATGCGGCCCGCCCACTGGCCGCCCGAGTACGGGTTATGGAAGAGGATGCGGATGGATTGGCGAGGCGCGCTCCTCTGCTTTCGCATCCGCATCGACGGCTTCAGACCTTCTAAATATCTGCCGAATGCGCACAGCGCTAACTCGCCATGAATACTAAACTGCTCGCAACCAGTTTGATCTCGGTGATTGCCGCCGTCGCGTCGGCCCTCGCCGTGCAACCTGGCGGCTCTCTCGCCGAGGCGTACAAGATCATTTCGTCGAAGCGATTTGTCGATCTCACCCATGCTTTCAGCCCGGTGACGCCGGTATGGAAGGGTTTCGGTCCGGCGATGTTTTCCCGCGCAGCGAATCCGGAAACGGGACAGCCTTACACCATCGCTAGAGACGGTTTTCGTGCAGATTTCTTCTCGATCGCCGGCCAGTACGGCACGCATGTCGATCCACCGGCGCATTTCGATCCCAACGGCATCACGGTCGACCAGATTCCGCTGAAGCAGATGATTCTGCCGCTGGTCGTTTTCAACGTGGCGCCGCTGCTCAAGCACGATCCGAATCACGCGTTTACCGTCGCCGATATCAGCAACTGGGAGCGCAAGCATGGCCGAGTGCCGGCGGGATGCTTCGCCGCTCTGCGGACCGACATGTATAAGGACTGGAATACAAACCCGGCGCGCTTCAAACGCTATCCGTTCCCTGCCTGGTCGCTGGCGGCCGTCAGGTTCTTATTTCGGCAGCGTCATGTTGTGGCGATTGGTCACGAATCCCTGGATACCGATACCACGCAAAAAATGCTCTCCGAGAAATGGCTCTTGACCCACGGCCGCTGGCAGATCGAGGCCATGGCCCATCTCGACGAAGTGCCCGCTACGGGAGCGCTCATTGTTGTGACCTGGCCCAAACCCCTCCACGGCCTCGGCTTTCCGGCGCGTGCGTTCGCGATTTTGCCGTGACCGCTGAGCGCCCACCGTTAAAATGAGAGCGGTGAGCCGCTTTTATACCCGCGAAGAATTGATTCGCCAGCGCAGGGCATGGAAATCCCAGGGCAAGAAAGTCGTTTTCACCAACGGCTGCTACGACATCTTGCATCCAGGTCACGTGCGCCTGCTCGAGCGTGCGCGATCGCTCGGCGATGTTCTCATTCTTGCGCTCAATAGCGATGCCAGCGTGCAGCGGATCAAAGGTCCGGGGCGGCCGTTTTTCGATGAGCGCACGCGAAGCGAGATGGCAATGCATCTCGAAGCGGTGGATGCGGTCACGCTCTTTGACGAAGACACGCCGCGCGAATTGATCGCCGCCGTTCTGCCGGATATTTTAGTGAAAGGCGCCGATTGGGCGCATTTTATCGCCGGCCGTGAGGAAGTGGAAGCGGCGGGAGGCCAAGTGCTCGCTCTGCCGCTGGAACCCGGCTATTCGACTACCGATATCGCCGAAAAGATCGCCGCGCTCCACCGCGCCGCGCAGCCGGCTTTGCAGCCGTGATTCACCCCGCCACTCGCGACCTTTTTCAGTCCGCCGCCAGGCAGCCGGAGTTTCAGGCGCTGCTGCAAAAACTCACGCGCGGCGAGCGCGGCCCGTTTTCCATCTCCGGCTTGGTGAACACGGCCAAGGCGCTCTATCTGGTGCTGCTTTATCAGGCGATCGAGAAACCGCTGTTCGTCATCGTGGACGGCAATAAACAAGCCGAAACGCTGCTCGAATCCACCGAAACTTTCTTCCATCTGCTTTTGGAAGGCCAGGAGCCCCGGGCGCCGCAGCTCATTCCGGCATTCGATGTGCTGCCGCATCAACGCCTGTCTCCGCACAGTGAAATTGCGGAGGCGAGGGCGGTCGGACTGTGGCGTCTGGCGGCACACCGGCCATCGATCGTGTTTCTGCCGCTCGCCTCGGCGCTCTTGCGTACCGAAGCCGCCGATTTTTACCGCCAGCTTGCGCTCACCATTCGCAGCGGCGACGAGATTTCACTTGAGGATCTCGCGGCGCATCTGGAAAGCATCGGCTACACCCGCCGCGATCCGGTCGAAATGGTCGGGGAATATTCGGTGCGCGGCGGGATTTTCGACGTTTTCCCGGCAGAAGCAGCGAAGCCCGTGCGCGCCGAGTTCTTTGGCGACGAGATCGAATCGCTGCGCCAGTTCGATGTGGAGTCGCAGCGCTCGGTGCTGAAGATTTCTTCCTGTACGCTGCTGCCGCTGGTCGAATACGCGCGCTCTTCGGCTCTGCTCGGCCAGCTTGCCGAAGCCGCCGAGGAAGCTGAACTGGAGCTTTCCAACCCGGGGGAGGTCTTTCCCGGTTGGGAGTTTCTGGTGCCGATGGTGCGCCCGCGCGAACACAATGTCCTGTCGCTTCAGCCCGGCGCCGTCCTGGTGCTCGATGAGCCCTCCGCGATTGAATCTGCCGCCGAGCGGCTATGGCACAGGTTGGAGCATGCGGACCGCCCCGCGCCGCTTCCGCCGGAGAAGAACTTCGCGCGCTGGGAAGAGTTCAGCGCCGAATTCGAAAACCGCACTCGGATCGATTTGCGGGAACTGGATCTGATGGAGGCGATAGCAGAGCAAACGGAGCCGCGCCCGATTCACATTCCGAGCCGGCCCTCGCTGACTTTCTCCGGCAATATGCCGGTTGCCGTCGCCGAAGCGCGCAACCTGATCGAAGCCGGCAATCGGGTAGCGTTTTTCGCGGCCTCCACCGGCGAACTCGAACGGCTCGCCGATGTGCTGCAGGAGTACGGGGTTCCCTATCAGCTTGGGCTCGAATCCGGCTCGGCGGCCCGGCCATCGCTGGTCGAGCGCGCCTATCACGCAGGCGCGGTTTCGAGCGCTTACCTGATTAAAGGATCGGTGCGGCGCGGCGCGGTTTTACCCGATTCGCAGCTTGCTGTTCTCGGCTCCGAAGATCTTTTCGAGACCTCCGAACTCATTGCGCGCCAACCCTCGAAATCGCAGCTTGCGGCGTTTGCAGCCGATATCGCCGATCTCAAGCCCGGCGATTTCGTGGTGCACGCGACCCACGGCGTCGGGCAGTTCGTGGGCACGCGCGAAATCGTCCAAAGCGGCCAAAAGGGCGATTTCATGCTGCTCGAATATGCTGGCGAATCGAAGCTTTATGTGCCGCTGACGCGGCTCGATCTGGTGCAGAAGTTCCGTGGCTCCGGAGAGGGCAAGCCGCATCTGGACCGGCTTGGTGGCGTCACCTGGGAAAAAACAAAGTCGCGCGTCAAAGCCAAAATGCGCGATATGGCCGACGAGCTGTTGAAGCTCTATGCTCAGCGCCGCATGGCCAAAGGTTTTGCTTTCTCTGCCGACAGCAACTGGCAGCGCGAATTTGAGGATGCTTTCGAATACTCGCCGACCAAAGACCAACTCAATGCGATGGCGCAGATCAAATCCGACATGGAGAGCGAGCAGCCGATGGACCGCCTGC
The DNA here is from genome assembly GCA_036379475.1 of Bryobacteraceae bacterium. Classification (GTDB taxonomy): domain Bacteria; phylum Acidobacteriota; class Terriglobia; order Bryobacterales; family Bryobacteraceae; genus Bog-105. Next base: position 3,816 of record DASVGP010000039.1, read on the forward strand.
TTTGCGGCGACGTGGGATTCGGCAAGACGGAAGTCGCAATGCGCGCGGCGTTCAAGGCGCTGGGCGACGGCAAGCAAGTGGCGGTACTCGCGCCGACCACGGTGCTCTCGTTCCAGCACTATGAGACTTTCCGCCGGCGCTTCGCCTCCTTTCCGGTCCGCGTTGAACTAGCCAGCCGGTTTCGCAGCGCTAAAGAGGTGAAAGCGGTATTGGAAGACGTGGCCGCGGGCAAGGTCGATATCCTGATCGGCACGCATCGCCTGTTGTCGAAGGATGTTCAGTTTTACGATTTGGGTGTTTTGGTTGTCGATGAGGAACAGCGCTTTGGCGTGCGTCACAAAGAGCGGATCAAGCAAATGAAGCACAACGTGGACGTGCTCACCATGAGCGCGACGCCCATTCCGCGCACGCTGCACATGTCGCTCGCCGGGCTGCGCGATATGTCGGTCATCGAAACGCCGCCCAAGGATCGTCTCGCGATCAACACTGTCATTGCGCATTTCAACCCGGATCTGATCAAGGGCGCGATCGAGCAGGAGCTGGCACGCCAGGGGCAGGTCTATTTCGTTCACAATCGCGTGGACACCATCTTTATGCGGGCAGCGTTTATCCAGGAGCTGGTTCCGCAGTGCCGCATCGGCGTCGGCCATGGACAGATGGGGGAGGCCGAGCTCGAACGTGCGCTGCTTGGCTTCATGAGGCACGAATACGATGTATTTGTCTCCACCACCATCGTCGAAAACGGCCTCGACATTCCGCTTGCCAATACCATCGTCATCGAAAACGCTCAGCGCTATGGATTGAGCGAGCTGTATCAGCTTCGCGGCCGTGTCGGCCGTTCCAACCGGCGCGCCTACGCCTATCTGCTAGTCCCGGCGGGAGGCGAATTGAGCGAGATCGCGCGCAAGCGTTTGGCCGCTTTGAAAGAATTCAGCGACCTTGGAGCGGGTTTCAAAATCGCCGCGCTCGATCTGGAGCTGCGCGGAGCGGGAAATCTTCTCGGAGGCGAGCAGCACGGGCACATCGAGGCGGTCGGCTACGACACCTATGTCCGGTTGCTCGAAGAAACCGTTCACGAACTAAGAGGCGAGGAAGTTCCGCTGGAGATTCACGCCAGTTTGAATTTGGGCCTGGATATCCGGATTCCGGCTTCGTACATTGCCGACGAAGCGCAGCGGCTGCGCTGCTACAAGCGCATCGCCGACATCCAGGACGAGGAGCAGGCCGCAGGCATGACGGGCGAATTGCGCGACCGCTATGGGCCGCCGCCGGAAGAGGTCAGCAGCCTGGTACGGTTCTCGCTGCTCAAAAGCCTGGCCGCGCGCGCCGGTGTGGAATCGGTCGACCGCCGGAAGGGCATCGTGAATATCAAGTTTCATCAGCAATCGAAAATCGATCCGATGCGGCTGATGGCGCTGGTGCGCAACACTGAGGGTGCGCAGTTCACACCCGCGGGCCTGCTGAAGCTTCCGATTGCGGCCACCGCGCCGGCTCAGCTTTTGGAGACCCTACGCGCCCGAATCGCCGAATTGACCGCCGAAGAGCCGGTCTTGGCGAAAAAATAAGATAAGCGCTTCCCCTCGGCCTTGCCATAATAAAAAAGATGGAATGGAAGTACCTTGCCGGACCGGCCTGCGCAGGTCTTTGCGCCAGTATTTGCCTGGCCGCCAGCGACGCTCCGAACGTCCCCCCCGCTTCGCACTTCAAGGTTGTCGAGCAGATCGTCGCCAAAGTGAACGGCGACATTATCACGGAGGACGAGTTGCAGACTCTCAAGAAACAACTCGCGGAGCAGTTGCACCAGCAACGCGAAACGGGCGCGCAGTTTGAGCAGGACTACAACCAGCAGGTCAAAAACATTCTGGAGCACAAAATCGACCAACTGCTGCTGATCCAGAAGGGGAAAGATCTGGGCGTCAAGGTCGATCCCGAGGTCACCAAGTACATGGCCAAATTGCAGCTTCAGTCCGGCATCGTGGACACGGACAAATTTCACGATTATATTCGCAAGGAATCCGGCATGCCGTATGCGGATTTTGTCGACAGGGCAAAAGATCACTACCTGTCCCAGGCAGTGATCGGCTCCGAAGTCGCCCGCAATATTAACTTCACCGACCAGGAAATCCAGAACTACTACGATACGCACAAGAAGGAATTCATCAAGAAGGAAAAGGTCTATCTGAGCGAGATTCTGATTTCCACCAAGGGCAAGGATGCCGCAGGCGTCGCCGCTGCCAAGAAGAAAGCGGAACTGATTGCGGCGGAAGCCTCGCACGGGGAGAAGTTTTCCGACCTGGCGCAGGACAACTCTGATGCCGAGACGGCCAAATCCGGCGGTTTTCTTGGCGGCTACAGTAAAGGCGAACTCTCCTCGGTATTCGTAAAAGCCGTTTGGGACCTTCCCAAGGGCGCCGTCACCAAGCCGATCAAAATTGCCACCGGGTGGGAGGTCCTCAAAGTGGACGATCACACTAAGAACGGATTGGAGTCGGTGGCGGACGCAAAAGAAGAGATCGAGAACGATCTCTACGGCAAGAAGATCCAGCCAAAAGTACGCCAGTACCTGACTCAACTGCGCGAAAAGGCGTTCTTGCAGATCAAGCCGGGCTATGTCGATACCGGTGCGGCGCCCGGCCAGAACACCACTTGGCAGGAAGCGGCAAAGCTCAAACCGGAAACCGTCACCAAAGCTGAAGTCGAGCAGAGAACGCGTCACAAGCGCCTGTTTGGCGTCATTCCCATTCCCGGCACCAAGACCACCGTTACCGGCAAGAGCAGTTCCCGTTAGTCCGCCCCACGGTTGCGTATGAAAGATCTGTATGTGAGCGGCCTCGTGCCGAACGAGGTCGTGACCGCCTATTTGCTCGTGCTGTCGAAAGAGGTCCGGCAGAAAAAAACCGGCGAGCCTTACCTTTCGCTTCATCTCGCGGATAAAACCGGCGAAATCGAAGCCAAAATGTGGGACAACGTGGGCGAGGTCATGGGAGCTTTCGAGCGTGACGATTTCGTCAAAGTCAAAGCTCTGATGCAGGTTTATCAGAACCGGTCGCAATTGACCATTCACCGGCTGCGCCGCCTTGAGGATCACGAAGTCGATCTCGACGATTTCTTTCCCTGTTCCGAGCGCGATCCCGAAGAGATGTTCGCAGAATTGCGCCGCATCATAACCGGAATCGATAACGAACCTTTGCGCATCTTGTTGGAGTCCATTTTTGCCGACGAGCGCATCGCCACTGCATACAAGATTGCGCCGGCGGCCAAGAGCATCCATCACGCCTGCCGCGGCGGTCTCCTTGAGCATGTGCTATCTCTGTGCGATCTGTGCCAGATCACGGCGGCGCACTATAAGAACATCGATTTGGATCTGCTGCTCACCGGCGCCATTCTCCACGATGTTGGCAAGATCGAAGAGCTTTCCTACGCGCGGAGCTTCGGTTACAGTGCCGAGGGTCAATTGCTGGGCCACATCGTGATCGGGTTACGGCTCATCGGCGCCAAAATCGATGGCATTCCGTCGTTCCCGCCAAAACTGCGCACCTTAGTCGAACACATGATTGTCAGCCATCACGGGGAATTGGAGTTCGGTTCGCCGAAACTGCCGGCCTTTCCGGAAGCTCTGCTGCTGCACCATCTCGACAATCTCGATTCGAAGATGGAAATCATGCGCGCTGCTCTGAATCGCTCGCCTCATAACGAGGGCGAATTTACCGGCTGGGTCGCGCCGCTCGAGCGTATTCTGCTCCGCCGCGAACGCTATCTCAAAACCGAGCCGGAAGCGTAAGCGCACAGACTCCGCCCGGATGCTACCATTGAAAGTTGTCAGGCTCCGGGCTTCGTGCAACGGGCGGCTGTAAACCCCGCCAGGTCCGGAAGGAAGCAACGGTAGCGGCTTAGCTTGTGTGCCGCGGATCACCCGGGGTCTGGCAAAAACCCTCCCGATTACGTGCCGAAACAGGGCCATGTACCAAGTCATTGCGAGGAAATACCGTCCGCAAAATTTCAGCGAGCTGATTGGCCAGGAGCATGTCCAAAAAACGCTGGCCAATGCCATCGA
>DASVGP010000040.1:0-36091 GCA_036379475.1 Bryobacteraceae bacterium
TATCCGCAGCCGACATCTCCCGGGCTATTGAATAACCTGGTTTACTCTCAGCATACGTACATTAACGGCGATCAGGGCGATGCCCGCATCGACTACAACATCTCCGATAGCGACCGCATGTTCGGAAGATACTCGCAAAGCAGTTATACGAATCCGACAATCAATACCGGCGCTCCCTTGCTGTACAACGGTTTTGCCAATTACCCGACGCACACCGGGATGTTGGATTGGGTGCACAATGTGGGGCCAGCGCTGGTCAACGAAGCGCGAGTCGGCGTGAATTACGTGTTCATTAATAACGGCTCCGCGACCAACACGGTGCCGGCGAATTTCGCTCAGTCAGTAGGAATTCCCGATGTACCTTCCGCCTTTCTGCCCTCGATGAGCTTGTCTGGAGGCAACGTATCGAGCTTCGGCACCAGCGACATCTATCAACTGTTCGCCGATACGACGATCCAAGCGGGAGATAGCGTCATCCTGACCATGGGCACACACACGATGCACTTTGGTTTTCAGGCCATGCGCTACCGCCTGGACACGTTCTACTCCGGCAATAACGGCCGCGCCGGCACGATTCTATTTAACGGGCAATACACGGCCGGACCCGCTCCCGGGACCAAAGCCGGAAACGGAAGCGGGCTGGCCGAGGCCGATTTTCTGCTCGGGCTCCCGGATGAGGTTCAGGGCGGCATCAACGGCGGCACCTGGGGCCAGCGCTCGAGCTACTTCGCGGCGTTTTACCAGGACGATTGGCGCGTGACTCCGAATTTGACCCTGAATCTGGGTTTGCGCTGGGAAGTGCATACGCCCTGGGTCGAAGTACACAACCGGCAGGCGAATTTCGATCTCGTGACCGGGCAGGAATCGATCGCGGGTCAGAACGGCGCCAGCCGCGCTCTTTATAACCAGTACAACGGAATCACCAACTTCCAGCCTCGCGTCGGCTTCGCCTTCACGCCCGGCGGAGGCAAAACCGTGATTCGCGCAGGCTATACGCTGTCGAATTATCTCGAAGGCACGGGGACAAACCTGCGGCTTCCGTTGAATCCGCCGTTTGCGGTAGAGCACGACAATCTCTATACCGGCACTGCTTATAACGTTCTACCCGGTTCCACGCTCGATCAGGGCTTCATACCCTTTGTGAGCAGCGCCGGCGATCAGTTCCACAGCGCCACGCTGCGTGTTTGGGATCCCTTCGTGCGGCCGGCCGTTTCGAATCAATGGAACGTCGTCATTGAGCGGCAGCTCAGCAACGCCTCCACCATCAGCGCCGCGTATGTGGGCGAGCGCAGCACTCATCTAATGGTGCCGATGCCCTACTTCCAGAAATACATGGCGCCCAACGGTGCGGTTTCCGGAACCTGGTATCTGGCGGGGAATCAAGCCCTGCTGAGCGATATCGGAAACATCTCCGGAACGGCTTCGATCGGCAATGCGGATTATGACGCTTTGCAGATTATGCTCAACCAGCGGCTCAGCGACGGCCTACAATTCCAGGCGAACTACACTTACTCAAAATGCATGACAAACAACCAGGGCTACTATGGCCAAGGCGGCCAAGCCGGCCAGAGCAACTGGTATTACCAGAACCTCTATGACGCGGCAGCCGAGTGGGGCCCCTGCGATTACGATGCGACGAATATCTTGACCGGCAATTTCATTTACGACCTTCCGTTCGGACGCGGTCGGCGGTTCGGCAAAAGCATGAACAAAGTGCTAGATGCGTTTGTCGGAGGCTGGAAGGTGGCCGGCATTGTGAGCCTGCACACCGGCTTTGCGATGACCATTACGGCGTCCGATGCCTCGAATACACTTTCGCGAGGTGCGCGCGCGGACTGCATTGCGCCCGCCGATGTATTGGGCGCGCAGAACTCTCCCAAAGGCGGTTACCAATGGTTTAGTCCAGATGGGTTCGCACAACCAGCCGACGGAACTTTTGGGAGTTGCGGCGTCGGCACCGTGCGTGGCCCGGGGTTGGCGGAACTCGACGGCAGTGTCTCGAAGGACTTTAACATCACCGAAAGCCAGCACATCGAGCTGCGCGGCGAGTTTGTCAACCTGACCAACACGCCCATTCTGAACTCGCCCACCCGCGGCGTGGGCACTAATCTCGGCTTGCTCCAGAGCGCGCAGGGCGAGCGCAACGTCCAGCTTGCGCTGAAGTATATGTTCTAACTGGTGGGGCAGACCATCGGTTTGGGTGGTCTGCCCTAGCTGTACCACTACTGTGTGGGGCTGGAGATGGGTCGCTTACGCTCCCGGCTCGGTTTCAAGCTTTGCATTCGGCCGAAGGATGGTATGCCGCGCGGCGGTTGGCAACCGCTGCTCTTTTGGATTCCCCAGCAAGCCGATTAACAATCGGAGGCAGCTTTCCAACCTACCCACAATGTTGCAGCGCCATTTACAACGATTCCGCCGCCGGGTGAAAGTCGAAAAAGACGGGCTGGGTTTCCCGCAGAGAAGCTTCGCTTTCCCATTGGTCGTATTCTTCCAGCCGTTCCATCTGGCTGGCTTGAATGTGGTTGGACAGCAACCGCATCCCTCGTTCGGCGTCGTGCGCGGCGACAGCTTCGAGCACTTCGCAATGCTGCCGGTAAATCCGCTCCAGGGCTTGAAGATCGTGCCCTTTGCGGTGCATCGCAAAGATTCTGATGAGCAGCCGCGTTTCATTGACAATCTTCAGAATTCTCGCATTCGCCGCCATGCGCACCAGCAAAATATGAAACCCCAGATCGCACGCAACGAAGCGATGCATCTCTTTCGGACTGAGCTCGGTCCGGTTCGATTCGCGGAGCTCGGTCTCTAAGACGCGAATTTGGGCCGCCAACTCCTGCAGCCGCTTAATCTCCTGCGGCGAACTTACGCGGCGAGCCGCTTTCCCGACGGCATAGACTTCCAGCGCCTCCCGAAGTTCATACAGATCGACGATGTCCTGCCGCTTCAATTGCACGACGATTGCACCGCGATTGGGAGTCTGCTCTAAAAAGCCTTCCGCGACAAGCTGTCCCAGCGCCTCGCGAATGGGGGTGCGGCTACTTCCCAACTCCTGAGCCAAGGCAACTTCAGAGACGTTCGAGCCCGGAGGCAGCTCACCACGAGCGATCTTTTGTTGGATCAGCAGATAAGCCCGTTGCCGGATGGGACGGTCGCCTCGCGGCGAAGGTGGTTTTTGGGTACCTGCCATCGCTTCAGTATACGATGGCGGGGTTGCCATTTTGCATTTCTCTGTAGACAAGCTGTCGACACATGCGTATACTGGGTGGTTATGCTTCCGACCGGGCCGTTGCGTGGTATTGTCCCGCCTCTAGTCACCCCGCTGTGCGACGGCGCCGCTCTGGACGTTCCGGCATTGCACCGCGTAATTGATCGCGTGCTGGCTGGCGGAGTCCACGGGGTGCTTCTGCTCGGAAGCACCGGCGAATTCGCGAGCCTGACGGTGAATGTCCGGCGGGAGATGATCGAAGAAAGCTGTTCCTATTTAGCAGGGCGCGTCCCGGTGATCGTGAACGTGTCCAGCACCTGTCTTGCCGAATCTCTCGAATTGGCGGAGCAAGTTGCACGCTCCGGGGCTTCTGCTTTGTCCATCTCGCCGCCGTATTACTTCCCCATGCATCAGCTTGAGCTGCAGAGCTATGTCCGGCGATTCTGCGACCGGGTCACGCTGCCGGTGTGGCTTTACAACATCCCGAAATATGCGCATACGCCGTTTGCGACCCATACGGTGCGCTCGCTTGTAGAAGTGCCGAATATCGTCGGGATCAAGAACAGCAGCGGCAGCATTAGCTATCTACGCACGATTCGCCGGTTTACGTCGCACCGGCCCGAATTCTCGCTGCTGGTGGGAAATGAAGAAACTCTTCTGCCCGCCATGGATGCTGGAGCACACGGAGGCGTCTGCGGCGGCGCAAACATGTTCCCCGGCCTTTTTGTCTCGCTCTACGAGACAGCATCAAACGGCCGCCACACCGAGGCCGAGTTGCTGCAGTCTCTGATTGCACGGATTGGAAACGAGATCTATACCGTTGGACCCGCCAGTTCAAGCTATTTGCGCGGCTTAAAATACGCCCTCCAGGCACTGGGCGTTTGTGAAGACACGATGGCCGCTCCCTTCGATACATTCACGCCGCCTGAAAAATCGCAGATTGATGAGCGCTTGCAAAAGCTGCTGCGGTTCCTTAATAATGCTGGACTGATTTGCAAATGAAGGGTTTTATGAATTGCTTCAAGATAGCCGCTTTGGCTGCGTTGATCGCCCCTTTCGCCGCTGTGTCGTTATACGCTCAGGTCAACGCCACGGGCACAATCTCCGGACATGTCACCGATCCCAGCGGATCGGCTGTGGCGAAAGCCAAAGTTCGAGTAACGAACCTGCAAACTAGCCTCTCGGTGTCCAAACAAACTGCTACAGATGGCTATTACACATTCTCGCTTCTGAAACCAGGAACATACTCGGTTCAGGTAGCAGCGACAGGGTTTAAGACGGAAACTCGAAGCGGCCTGGTGCTGCAAGTTCAGCAGATCATGCAGGAGGACTTCAAGCTGCAACTCGGAGCGGTGCAGCAGGAAGTCACGGTTCAGAGCGCCGGACCAATCCTGGATACGGAATCGACGGAGCTGGGAAGCGTCCTATCCGAACGTTCGATTCAGCAGCTTCCGCTGAATGGAAGGAACTTCGCTCAGCTCGGGCTGTTGGCGCCCGGGACCAGCCCCGGACCTGTTGGCGGCATCCGCACCCAGGGAAACGGTAATGAGACGCAGCGGGCGGGCGCCGCACTGACTGCCGATGGAGCACGCGGAAGCTTCAACAGCTTCATGATTGACGGACTCGACGATGAGGACCAGTCTGTTGGAACGGTCAAGGTCTTTCCGAATCTTGCCAGCATCGCGGAGTTTAAAGTCCAGATCGGCAACTACGATGCCCAATTCAGAAGCGGCGGCGCCGTCGTGAACGTCATCACCCGTTCGGGAGGGAACCAAGTACACGGCTCGGCTTTCGAGTTTCTGCGTAACTCCGATCTGGACGCCCGCCAATTTTTCGACGCGCAAAGGCCTCCTTACCAGCAGAATCAATTCGGTGCGGCGATCGGCGGTCCCATTCGCAAGAATAAGACTTTCTTTTTTGCCGACTATCAAGGGCTGCGAGTGCACGAGGCAAGCACTTCAATCCTGACGGAGCCAACCGCCGCGATGCGTGCCGGAGACTTCAGCGGTTTGCCGACGATTTACAATCCGAACACTTACGATCCAGCCACGAAGCAGCGCCAACCATACGCCGGGAACCAAATCCCGTCCGCCGATATCGATCCAGTGGCGCGCAATCTGTTTGCCATTCTTCCGGAGCCCAACCTTCCCGGAGTGAAGAACAATTTGCGCATCAACGACCTTGCCGTGCAGACCCAAGATCAATACGACATCCGCATCGACCACGTATTTTCCGAAACCGACAGCATGTTTGGCCGCGTGACACATGGTGGGGCCGATATCACCTATCCCAATACGCCGGTATATATCGACAAGGTTTTAAATCCGTTGGCCTTCGCACAAGGAAATGCTACTGCCGGATCCTTGCGCTTGAATCACGCGCCTAGCACGCAAGCTACGCTGCAGGAGATTCACATCTTCACTCCCGACCTCACAAACCAATTTGCCATCGGCTACACTCGGTTTGCCTTACAAGTTACTCCGATCGACGAAGAATTTAACGTTGCAGACCAGCTCGGTTTGCAGGGGGCGAATACGGGGCCGAATTCCGGAGGCATGTCTTCCTTGAGCATCTCCGGGTTCAGCGGCTACAGCCAGGGTTTCATGCCGGAGGTGGTCCCACAAAATACGTACCAACTGAACGATACCGTTTCCTACACGCGCGGCGCACATTCGTTGAAATTCGGGTTTAGCATCATCCGCAACGACTTCGGCTTCTTTCAACTGCAATCCCCCTCCGGATCCATATCCTTCAGCGGAACCTATACCAACAATCCTCTCAATTCATCCGGCGGGAACGGATTTGCGGACTTTCTATTGGGCCTTCCGGTGAGTTCCTCGAAATCGGCAGCGCCCTACGGTGTTCCGTACGAAACTTATACCGAATACGGCGGGTTTATACAGGATCAGTGGCGCGCTACTCCGAAGCTCACCCTAAATATGGGCCTGCGCTACGATCTTTTTACTCCGGACACCGAAAAGTACGACAGGCAATCCGACTTTCTGTTGGGAACCGGAACGCTCGCCATCGCCGGCCAGAACGGGTTTTCGTCCTCGATCCTTGGCACACAAACGCATAATTTCAGCCCACGCCTTGGCCTCGCCTACCGCCTCGGGAACAAAACGGTTATCCGCGCCGCCTATGGCTTGTTCTACTTTGACGAACAGGGGACCGGAGGATCCACCAGACTGTTCATCAATTATCCGTTTGCAGCGCAATATTCAGTCAGTTGCAGCGCGACATTGCCTTGCCTCAGCACATCGGCGGGCATACCTACCACCATCTCGGCTAATAATCTTCCGGTCGTTGTGTACCAGCCGCAACCGAATTTTACACCGAACGTACAGCAATGGAACTTCACGGTAGAGCGGCAATTGACATCTTCGTTGTTATTGCACGCGGCCTATGTGGGCACGCGAGGGAATCATCTCAACCTCAACATCGATGAAAATGTGGCGTATCCCGGGCCCGGCGCAGTGGCGCCTCGGCGCTCCTATCCGTCGGTCTCGCAAATCTCAGCTTGGGAGCCGCGCGGGCCTTCCAGCTACAATGCGCTTCAGTTGTCGCTCAAAAAGCGCTACAGCTCGGGCCTTTCTTTTCTTGCCGCCTATACCTATAGCAAGAGCCTGGACGAAGGCGCGGGTGGGAATTCGTCCTCCGGCGAATCGCGCATCAATATTCAGAATCCGCGCGACCTTGCGGCCGATTACGGTTTGTCCAACTTCGATTTCCGGCAGCGGTTCACACTCAGCACGATCTATGACCTTCCTTTCGGACACGGGCGTAAGTTCCTGAGCCATGCGAACGCCTTCGAAAACGCGCTGTTCGGCGGATGGCAGGCATCCAGCATCGTAACGCTTCAAGCCGGCGCTCCGCTTTCCGTGCAATTGTCCAATCCAACTGCTAATACCGGTACGTTCACCAGGCCTGATCGCGTTTGCGACGGCAACCTTCCGAGTTCCGAGAGAACAATTCACGAATGGTACGATGTCTCCTGCTTTGTGGCTCCCTCTCCGTATACCTTTGGCAATGCCGGGCGCAATATCATCATTGGACCCGGCCTTGCCACTTGGGATCTGGGCGCCGATAAGGATTTTCGGCTCACAGAGCGCTTTGGCCTGCAATTCCGCTCGGAGTTTTTCAATACCCTGAACCGGCCAAACTTTGGTTTTCCGGACCGCAACATTGGGTCTTCCAGCGCAGGCACCATCACGTCGGTGACTACAAATGCAAGACAGATCCAATTCGCACTACGATTGCACTGGTAAGACCATGAGCGCGAGCAATCTGCTGATCGATGCATTGAAGAAGATCGACACTCCGACTGTCGCAAACGCGATCGAGCGCCTGAATCTGCGGCCCCGCTGCGAAGGATTCCCATCGCTCCATTTACGCTGTCTATTCCCGGAGTTGGGCACAATGTGCGGATATGCGACCACAGCACAGGTCGAAACGGTAACCAGCGGCAATGTTCTGGAAGAGAGCAGATTCCTGGACCTTTTTGAAGCAGTTGAGCGCGGTCCTAAGCCGGCGGTGGTGGTCATGCAGGAAATCGGCGGTGATCGGGACCGCGCGGCACATTCGGGCGAGATTATGGCGACTATCTTCTCCGCTTTGGGCGCCGTCGGGCTGGTTAGCGACTGCGGAGTGCGGGACCTTTCCGCGGTCCGCAAACTTCGCTTTCATTACTTCGCGCGCGGCGCCGTTGCGAGCCACGCGTCTTTTCGCATCGTTCGCTCGAATGTGCCGGTTGAGATACTTGGCATGACCGTGAACCCCGGCTCCCTGCTGCATGGCGACGAGAACGGGATGATCATCGTGCCGCAGGATCGGGACAGTGCGCTCCAGTCGGCCGTCCAAGAGATTTTGGACGAAGAGCGGAAAATACTAGAACTGGCGGGTGAGGCCGAGTTTACCAGTTCGATGCTGCGCAAGCGTTTCCTGCACTGAGACATAGCCGATGAATAGAAGAGACTTCCTGCAACAAGCCGCAGCCGCGATCGCTTGTTCTCCGCTGCTCCGCGCAGCTTCCGATTCCAGGGAGATCGACCTGCAAAACTGCACGGTCGTTCTGCCCGAAAAAGCTACGGCGAGAGAAAAGAAGGCCGCCAATGCGCTGGTGGAAGAAGTTGAAAAGAGAAGCGAACTCCGGTGGCGCATCCAATCCGGGGCTCCGTCCGCCTCCAGCTCAGGGATTCACCTTGGCACCAGCGCGTCTCATTTGCGGGCCGAAGGCTATACGATCCATGCGAATGGCCGCTCGATCTCGATCCAAGGCGCCGATGAGCGCGGATTGCTCTTCGGCATCGGAAAATTTCTCCGGCTCGCCGATTTAGCCAAACAGCACGCCAGCATTACCGCGAACCTGAGTATCTCGACATCCCCCAAATATCCGCTTCGCGGCCATCAGCTCGGATACCGCCCGAAAACCAACGCCTATGATGCTTGGAATGTGGCGGACTGGGAGCAGTATATTCGCGATCTGGCGATGTTTGGAACCAATGCCATCGAGCTGATGCCGCCACATACGGACGATCTCCCCAATAGCCCGCATTTTCCACTGCCGCCCGAACAGATGATGGTCCAGATGTCCCGCATCGCGGATAGCTATGGTCTGAGCGTTTGGATCTGGTATCCGGCAATGGCCAAGAATTACACAGACCCTGCGACGGTTGCCTCCGAACTCCAATCATGGGCGCACATCTATCAAGCCCTGCCCAGGATAGATGCGATTTTTGTGCCTGGCGGAGATCCCGGGCATACCGCCCCGAAGCCCCTGCTGGCATTTCTTGAAAAACAGAAAACCAGCCTGCGCCGCTACCATCCGAAAGCCGAGATTTGGATGTCGCCTCAAGGCTTCGATAAGCAATGGATGGACGAGTTCTTTCAAATCGTGGACCAGCCGCACACGCAGACGTGGCTGGATGGGGTCGCTTTTGGGCCGCAGAGCCGTTTGAGCATTTCGGAAACGCGCCAGCGGCTGCCGAAGCATTATCCGATCCGTTTGTATCCGGATATTACCCACAGTGTCGAATGCCAGTTCCCGGTTCCTGACTGGGATGTTGCTTATGCACTCACCGAGGGCCGTGAATGCATCAATCCCCGCCCGGAAGGTGAAGCGACTATCCTGAGGCGATATCTTCCCGACACAATCGGGTTCATCACTTACTCAGAAGGCTGCAATGACGACGTTAATAAGTTTGTTTGGAGTTCTCTGGGCTGGGATCCTGATTTGCATATCGGCGACGCACTGCGGGAATACGGTCACTATTTTCTCGGGCAGCAATATGTGGACAGTATGGCCCAGGGACTGCTGGCGCTTGAAAAGAATTGGCGCGGCCCGCTGGCGACCAATAGCGGCGTTCCGGTCACGCTAGCCCGTTTTCAAGATATGGAGCAGCACGCAACGCCGGAGCTACTTGAAAACTGGCGCTTCCAGCAAGCTTTATATCGCGCTTACTACGACGCCTCCGTCCACAGCCGCTTGATTGAAGAAACCGCTTGTGTGCAGCGCGCACGCGACCTTTTGGACCGTGTACACCAGATCGGCTGGACACCTGAACCTCTGGGCATCGGTGCGCCACCGAGTTCGCATCCACCGAATGGGCACGACCCGGCGATTCTCCTGGAGCAAGCGGAACACATCCTGGCCTCCGCCGAGCTTCATGCCGGCGCCGATGTATTGCGCAGCCGGGTCCGGGAGCTCGCCGAGACATTGCTGCAAAGCATCAAGATGCAGCTTGCGGTGGACCGGTACCAAGGCGAGGCGGTAAACCGGGGCGCCAATCTCGAAACGCTGGACTATCCGGTAACCGACGCGCCGTGGCTGCGTAAGCAAATTAGTAAGATCCGGCAGTTGCCGAATCCCGACGATCAGGTGAAGGCAATCAAACAATTGCTGGCCCGGCAGGATCCGGGACCCGGGGGTTTTTACGACGAACTCGGAAACCCAAGCAATCGTCCTCATTTGATTCTGGGACCCGGCTTTTGGGAAGATCCCGAGTTCCGCCATTCCGTGCTCACCGGCTTTAGCTATCCGGACCGGCTGGGGAGCGATGCGCCGATCGCTTGGAAAAGATGGGGCGGCTCCATGTTCGATGCCCCTCTGCGCATGCACTACACGGGTCTTGATCCAAACGCACAATATCGCATCCGCGTAGTGAACTCAGGGGATGAGCGCCGCATGCGTATACGCCTGGTGGCTAGCGGTAAACATGAAATTCATCCTCTTCAATTACGCCCCTGGCCGCCGGCGCCGCAGGAATTCGATATCCCCAGCGAGGCAACTTCTGGAGGCGAGTTGGATCTGGCATGGACGCGCGAACAAGGGCTGGGCGGGAACGGACGCGGATGCCAAGTCGCCGAAGTGTGGCTTATTCGAAAATGAAGGAACAGATGTCAGCAGAAGACAGGCCAATTACGCCTTGGGAGAGCCCGGTTCGCGTTGCGCTGCGTGAGGGCAAACCGGTAGTCGGGGTGACCCTCAGCACAACCAGCGTGGAAATCGCCGCTCAGGTGGCGGAAATGGGATTTGATTTTCTTTGGATCGAGATGGAACACTCGCCCATTACGCTCGAGGCCGCGCGCAATATGATTCTGGCCACGCGCGGGTCGCGTGCAATGCCGTTCATCCGGGTCCCGGTGAACGAGTTCTGGACGGCGAAGCGCGTGATGGACATGGGCGCGCTGGGAGTGATCTTTCCCTTCGTCAGCTCGGCGGAGTCCGCCAGGCTGGCCGCGCAGGCTTGCAAATATCCACCCTCCGGCCGGCGCGGTTCCGGCGCCGGGCTGGCGACGTTTCGCTGGCCCGCGCCGGGAGGTTATTACGATTTCGCCGATCACAACATCGTCGTGGTCGTGCAAATCGAGGAAGCTTCGGCAATCGAGAATATCGACGCCATTGCGGCCACTCCGGGAATCGATGTGCTCTTTGTTGGCGTCAGCGACCTGTCCTTTTCTTATGGCCTGCGCGGGAAGCAGGACGATCCCCAAATGCAGCGAGCACTCGAAGCGGTTGTTAGAGCCGCCAAGCGCGAAGGGAAAGCAGTTGGGAGACCGCTGGTCTCCTCCGGACAGTACCAGCAATTCGTCGATCAAGGATTTACCTTCTTTCAGGCACAAACAGAACTGAATCTGCTTGCCGCCGGCGCCGAGGCATATCTGAAGCCGTTGAATAAGTTCCGTCCGACGGTCGGGCCGCGACCGATGTATTAAACGCTGCGCAGTGGCTCTGTTTCAAACATTGAACGACTACAAGTGGCGCGTCGTCGCCATGCTGTGGGCGGTTTCTTTCTTTAATTATGCGGATCGCTCAGCGATTTTCACACTGTTTCCGCTGCTGCAGCAGGAGATGCACCTATCGGCTGTCCAACTGGGACTCCTTGGCTCCTCATTTGCCTGGGTTTATGGTCTTCTTGGCCCATTTTCCGGCAACTTAGTCGATAGAATATCGCGCAAGAAAGCGGTTCTCGGCGGACTTTACATCTGGAGCGTGATCGCCGCTTGCACCTCTCTGGCACGCGGGTTCCACCAGTTACTAGGCTTTATGGCGGCGGAAGGAGTCGGCGAGAGCGTTTATTATCCCGGTTCCATGTCGATGATCAGCGACTATCATGGACCGGAAACGCGCTCGCGCGCCATGGGCACGCATCAAACCAGCGTTTATGTGGGGACCATCGCAGGAGGGTTTTTCGCCGGACTGATTGGCGAGCATTTCGGCTGGCGCTGGTCGTTTGTGGTCTTTGGATGTCTGGGCATGATTCTGGGGCTTTTTCTTTTGCGCTGGCTGCGCGAGCCGCGCCGGACTCCGGCGCAGATCAAAAGCAGCGGCGGAAAGCTGTCGCTCGCTCGATTCTTTCGCATCCTGGGCCGGCGGCCCGCGGCGATGCTTCTGCTCGGCGGCTTCTGCTGTGCCAATTTCGTGGCTATGGTCTTACTCTCGTGGATGCCTAAGTTTCTCTATGATCGCTTCGGGTTAAGCGTCGCGCTGGCAGGTCTGTCGGCCACACTGTTCGTTCAGTTTGCCAGCATGTGCGGGTCGCCTTTGGGCGGCTGGCTGGCTGATCGCAGACGGGCAAAGCATCGCGGCGGCAGGATCGCGGTTCAATCGGCCGCACTGCTCTGCGGTGCACCGTTCATTCTGATCTGCAGCCAGACAACCTCGATGGTGATTGTTGCCGCGGCTCTGGCCGGCTGGGGACTGTTTAAAGGGATTTACGACGCCAATATTTTTGCTTCGATGTATGACGTCGTCCCACCCGAGGCACGCGGCACTGCAGCCGGCGTGATGAATATGGTTGGCTGGCTGGGGGGCGGTGCAGCCCCGGTCAGCATCGGACTCCTAGCCGAGAAGGTAGGCCTGAGCACGGCGCTCAGTTGTGCGACCGGCGTGTATCTGATCGGCAGCCTCGTTCTGCTGTTCGCGTCTCGCTTGAGTGCGCGTGTGCCGGACCCCTCGCTGACGGTCGGGGTTCCGTAGCGGGATGACGGAAATCTGGGTCATTGTCCGGTATGCTCTGCGTTCTTCCGTCGGTCGTCTACGAACCTGATCAGCTTTTGTGGCCGGATGCGCACTTCCACAAAAGTCGCATCCTCGTTGTCGAGCGTAGCGATTAGTAACTGCAAATGCTGACGGTCCTTCTGCCGCGCATAAATGTTGGTTGTCTCGCGGTTCCGCGAGCGGACCCGGATGATGGGCGTCCAGCCGCGGCCCGCGACGGCTTTGTTCGTCAGCCTGAGAAAGCCTTGCGGCGCAAGGCCCGGGTGCTCGAATACGGCAAGGTGCAGCCCGCTCGTGCCCGCCGGGGTCGAGACCGCAACCACAAAGCGCGCCAGCCAAAAGAAGGGGATGTGTGTTTGTTTCGTCCCGCTCTCACGCGCAAAGTCTTGAACCAGCCGATGGAATTGGCCCGCGGGCAGTGCGACAGGCAGGGTGCAGGCGAGCGCCAGAACCGCCAGCATTCTTCGCATGATTAGTGTCCCCCGGCACCCTCATGGCCAATCCCGATTTTTGGAATGCCCATATGGCCGCCGAGTTCGCTGAGTTCCTTCGGATTGATCGCCCCGTCGATATCTACAATAGTCAGCTCCTTCGGCTCGGCATCGAGCACCACTAGTCCGCCCACCTGGTTTCCGTTCTTCCTGACATAGATTTCGGTGTGTTCGCCCTTAGACGACTGCACACCTACGATCTGTGTCCATTCGGGCTTCCTCAATTGGGCGCGGATCTTGGCTACATCTCTCATCGAATACTGGCCGGGCTTGTCGAACTCGAAGCTACGCACGTACACGCCATTCAGTTTCGAAACGATCTGCTTCACTTTCGCCTGATCCGGATCGTTGTTTCCCAGAAAATCGCTCGCGAGATGGAGCATAGAAGCGTCCAGCGTGACATTGACCGATTCGGTCGCGCGCGCCGCCAGATTATCCAAATCCACGGGGAATTGAATGCTGCCAGCCGCCCATGCCGGGATTGCCAGCGCAAGTATGCTTCCTGTAATTGCCAGATACCGTTTCCTCATTCGATTTCCATCCCTTCTACCTGCATCACTTGCTGCCGCGCGTAATGCAGCTTCGATCCGGCGATCTGCATCGCGAGAAGCAGTTGCCGTTTGGCCGTCTGGCCGCGCACGGCGCGCTCGTGCCGCTGATAGGCGACGCCGCCGCCGAGCGCCAGCAGCAGTGCCGCCGCGAGGGCCCAAGTGAGCAGCCGCCCCGGCAGACGAAACGCGATCGTCTGCCCCACTTTCTTTTCCTGCGTCCTGGCGAGCACGCGCGCGGAAAAATCTTCAGACGGCTCGCGCCGCGCCAACGCTCGCTTCAGTTCTGCTTCGAACGGCGTCATCCCAGCTTCCCTTCCCCACGCAGCCGGTGCGCGGTCTTGGACCGCAGCAGTTCCAGGCCGCGCGCAACCTGCGTTTTCACCGTGCTTACATTCATTTTCAGCAATCCGGCGATCTCTTCCGGCTCCATATCTTCCTGATAGCGCAGCACGATGGCAGCTCGCTGTTTTTCGGGAAGCGATGCCACCATGCGCTCCAGATAGGCCGACAAGTAGGTATCGTGGATCTGCTCGAGCACGGTCGGCTCGCTGATTTCCTCCAGGCTGGTTTCAGCGCGGATTTTGCGGTTGCGCACTCGATCGATGGCGCGGTTGACCGCCGTCCTGCGCAGCCAGAAAAGAATATGTTCCGCCGATTTCATCGATTTCCAATGGCGATGCAGCTCCAAAAACACGTCCTGCGCCAGTTCCTCGGCGAGCGGCCGGTCCCGCAAAAAATGCCAGGCGATGCTGTACACCATGGCCTTATGCGTTTCGACAGCGGAGGCAAAACTCGGGATACTGGTTCTTTCCTCCGCCGTAGCGCGCGATGTGAGGATGGCCGCCAAGGAGTCCGTATTTCGCCTCTCAATGGCAATTACGAAAAAGCAGGGCCGGCCGACTCAAAAAAAATAGGGCAGACGAACGGTTTCCGTCGTCTGCCCTGGAGAGAAAAGAGGCAGACCACGAACAACGGTGGTCTGCCCCACTGCGGTGTTTAGCTGTCAACCCGCAGATTGTTGGTTACGGAAAAGACACCCGAAACGCCATTGGCGGCGATATTCGCAATGTCCTTATCCGATTGCCTGGCGACTGCGCCTTCCAGCGTGATATGCCCGTTTTCCACGATGATGTGGATCGTCGGCACCGCTCGCAGCGCATATTGGTTCAGCGGAGCCTTGCCATAGATCGCCCGGAATGCCGCAAACCGAATGCGGTCATCCATCGAGGAAAGCGGTAGCACCTCGATTTGGTTATCTACGCTGGTCACGCCTTCGATCCGTTTGATGACTCCTTCGGCATCACTCTTGAGAGTCGGGCGGGTGACTTGACCGAAGAGAGTTACTTCCGCGTCGTTGCTTACGTTGAATTCGAGGTTATCGAAAACTCCGTAATACGGCAGCATCAGCAACTCGTGCCGGACCTGCTGCGCAACGCGTGCATTGGCGCTGGCGGGTAAAGCCGTTTGGCTCGCCGACCTCGGCATCGTCCCCGCCAGCATCGGCAAAGGAACCAGAGTTCCGAATCCAAGAGCCGACATCAGAGTTAGAGCTTTTAAGTGACGAAACATAGTTGTTTTTCTCCTTTTGTTTTCGTAGTTATGAAGAGCAATCGACGTGCCATTGATAACGGACGAAAATGCTTGAACTTCCGCCGGCATGGAGCGCTGGAAGTGTGCCAAAAGAGCCACGGATGCCCGATTTAGAGCAATGTTCCTTCAGGCGGCCGCTTGCCGGCCAGGTGGAGGACTCCCGTAAACCGGAACCCGGTCCTGGCAATCGAGACAGTAAGCCGCCCACGGCACCGCGCGCAAGCGCTTTTCCGGAATCCCGTCGCCGCAGTCCTCGCAAGTCGCGTACTCGCCTGTCTCCAAACGACGCAGGGCATGATCGATGGCCTTCAGCTTGTCGCGCGCGAGATCGTTCTGCAAGATCGAGACAAACTGCTCATGCATCACCGGACCATCGTCGTCCAGCGGCACACGTCCGCCTTGCAGGCTCTGCATACGGTCCCAAAGCCATGCTTCGAGCATCGCCTTTTCCTTCCGCAGCGCTTCGGCGAACGGCTCCATGGTACGGCCGGCCGATTGATTTTCCTCGCGCTTGATCATTTCTATCATTGGCATTTTCTTCTCTCCTTTGTATATGTAATGGGAAGCGATTCCGGCGTGGTCCTGCGAACCGTGCCGGAACCGTAGCTCTTCAGGCAGCTTCGATCCTCTCGGCTTCGCTCATGTCGAGCTCGCGCTCCGCTTCAAGCCAATCTTCTTCGGCGGAACCCTCCGGGAAACCGCGCTGCCGCCACCGCTCGTAGGCGCGAGCGGCAATGCTGTCTTGATCCGGATGCTTGGGGGTGTCTTCCATGTTGGCCTTGATCGTTTTGCTCATTCTGTTCTCCTTTCGCAAGGGCGCTCGTTGTGACGCCTGCCTGTACCTATGCATGCTCGCGGCCAATCAGCGCTTCGCGATTTCCAATAACTTAGCGGGGTGTTATTCAGGCAGGTTAGCTGCCGGTGCCTCAAAAAAGGCTCGGCTGTGCGTTTTGGGGCAGAAGCAGTGGGGGCAACCAACGCCAAGCGTCGAGACGAGTCTCGATACTGCCCAGAGGGCGTCCGCACGCAAGAGTTGCGTGCGCCACAGTGCTTCCATCACTGGCCCCGGAATTGCATTGGAAAGGGCATGCCGGAGAAAAACGAAGAGTTGCTGAACACAGAAGAATATGCGCCGCAGCAGTACTCGAAGCTCAGATCGGCGATCATCACATTGAAACTCATGCTGCTGGGCGGTGGAGTCTTGGGCGGTTTGTGGCTGCTGGATACGTT
The DNA here is from genome assembly GCA_036379475.1 of Bryobacteraceae bacterium. Classification (GTDB taxonomy): domain Bacteria; phylum Acidobacteriota; class Terriglobia; order Bryobacterales; family Bryobacteraceae; genus Bog-105. Next base: position 16,564 of record DASVGP010000040.1, read on the forward strand.
GGTGATGCAATAGACCAGCAGGGTCGCTTGCGCTTCCGGCTCCGTTTCGGCATTCGGCCGCAATCCGGAATTGCGCTTTAGGATTCCGCCTCGGAATCGGCATTGCCGGCTTCGGCGCGGATGCCATGCTTCTCCATACGGTAGATAAGGGCTTTGCGGCTGATGTCGAGATACTTGGCGGCGTGCGTCTGGTTCCACTTGAACTTGCCGAGCGCCTTTAAGATCAGCTCTTTTTCGATTGCCTCCAGACTGATGCCTTGCGGGGGGAGATCGAGGTTCAGCTCATCGACAGACGCGTGCTCTTTGCGCAGAAAGGCCGGGAGATGGGACACCGCGATTTCGTTTCCCGGAGTCAGAACGACTAAGCGCTCGACAATATTCTCTAACTCGCGAATATTTCCCGGCCATCGATAGTTACTAAAATACGGCAGTAGAGAGATCGGCAGGGCAAGATTCTCGCGGCCGTATTTGCGCTTGGCTTTGGCAAAAAAGTGCTGCACGAGCTGAGGAATATCGTCGAGGCGCTCGCGCAACGGCGGCAGCTCGAGCGGAATCACCGAGAGACGGTAGTACAGGTCTTCGCGAAACGTGCCGTCTTCGATCATGGCCTCCAGGTTGCGGTGGGTAGCGGCGATCGCGCGCACGTCGACGGTGCTCGAACTCGGCGCGCCGACTTTTTCGATCTCGCCCTGCTGAATCAGACGCAGCAATTTGACCTGCAGTTCGAGCGGCATCTCTCCGATTTCGTCCAGAAAGAGCGTGCCTCCGTCTGCAGTTTCCACTTTGCCGGTCCGATGCGCGACCGCACCAGTAAAGGAGCCCTTCACGTGCCCGAACAGCTCGGATTCGAGCAAGTCCTTCGGAATGGCGCCGCAATTGATCGTCACAAACGGCCTATCGCGGCGGCTGCTGTTGAAGTGCACGGCCTTCGCCAGCAATTCCTTGCCGGTGCCGGTTTCGCCGTGAATCAGAACCGTGGCATCGGTCTGCGCGGCACGCGCGGCCATATCCAAGACATAGAGCAGCGAACGGGAGCGCCCGATGATACTCTCGAATCCGTATTTGGCGTCCAGGCTGCTGCGCAAGGCGCGGTTCTCTTCGAGCAGTTGCAGATGCTGAAGCGCTCTTTTCGCAACCAGCTCCAACTCTTCCGGATGAACCGGTTTCGTGATGTAATCGTAAGCGCCCGCGCGCATGGCTTCGACAGCGCTTTCCACCGTGCCGTATGCGGTAATCACCACAACCACCACTTCGGGATACTCGGCACGAATGCGGCGCAGCAGTTCGAGTCCGGACATGCCAGGCATCTTCAGATCGGTGATGACAAGCTGGGAGGGCGCTTTCTGGAGCGCGGCCAGAGCTTCACTTCCATCGGCAGCGGTTTGGGTTTGAAAGCCGGCTTGCTCAAGCTGCACTTCAGTTACTCGCCGAAGACTTTCGTCGTCGTCGACCACTAGAATGCTCGGAGTCATGGCCGTTCTCGATGTGTCAGCGGGAGGCGCAGCGAAAAAGTCATGCCTTTATCGGGATTTTTCTCCACATGGAGCAGCCCTCCCTGGGCCACCGCGATCTGGTAGGCTACCGGCAGTCCAAGGCCCGTGCCTGTTTCTTTTGTCGTAAAGAAGGGATCAAATATTTTTTCCAAATCCGCCTCGCCGATTCCCCCGCCCTGATCGCGCACGGCGATCACCGCATTTCCATTCTGACGCCGGGCCGAAAGCAGGATCTCGCCGCCTTCGGGCATGGCCTGGATGGCGTTGATCGTGAGGTTCAACAGAATTTGGATCAACTGCTCGGAATCGCACTCGAGTTCGGTCAGGTCGGGCGCGATCTCCTTGCGCAGACGGATGGTGCTGCCGCGGATCGCGTGCCCGGCCAGCACGATGACGCCATCGAGCACCTGCTCGATGGGAACCATGGCCAACGCCGGAGGGCGCGGCTTGGCGAAGGCGAGAAAATTGGTCAGCAGGCGATTCAAGCGGCGGCACTCTTTTTGAATGATCTGCAGGAACTCGATTCTTCGGTTTTCGGAGGGCTGCTCGCGCAAAAGAATTGCCGCGGCGCCTTCGATACCTGCCAGCGGATTGCGGATCTCGTGAGCCAATCCGGCGGAGAGCTGTCCCAGGGCGTACAGGCGCTCGGCGCGCTTCATGCGTTCGAAGTTATCCTGTAACTCGCCATAGACGCGGGATAGCTGCTCGTTCGTCTCCTGCAAGACATTCTGACGGCGGCGCTCGCGATCGGCAAGCAAACCGGAAACGACGCCGGCGATCAAAAACAGCGCGACTTCGGCGTACTGATTAATCGAGTAAGACGGATGCAGCCGCGATGTCTCGAGAATTTGCGGGAGATAGGCCAAGCCCGCCAGAATGCCCGCAATCAAGCCGGCCCTCCAGCCGAAGTACAGGCCGGCATAGACGACGGGAATGTAAAACAGGCGCTGGATCAGGTAGTGCGCCTGCAGCATGGTGGTCGGGGTAACGGCATGCAGCCCTCCGATGCCGGCCATGACGGCAAGAATGCCCACAATCCGGGCCAGATCGCTGGGCGCCATCGAACGCATAGGGATCTCCTCACCCTAGCGTAAATGCAGCGCACTCTTCACTGGCGTCGCGCCCCAGGTGCACCGTATCGGCAACGCCCGACAGAATACGAAACAATTCGCTTCGCAGATCCACAAGCGGGGCACGGACGCCGATGGGCAACTCGTTGAGTTGAATGCTGGCGGGGTTAAGCAAATGGACGATGGTGCGGCTCCCGGCGGAGGAAACCACAACGTGCAGAGGGATTAGTACGCCCGATGCGCGGTCGATGGAAGCGGCCTGGAGCATCAAAAACGGGTTATCGACCAAAAGAACGCGGCAGGGCGAGACGCGGATACGAAGCGCACGCTTCACGCGACGGGCGGCGTCGATCTCGGACGCAATGGAGAGGCCGCCGGCACCAATCGCCCGGCGGACACGCGCCAATGCGGTGTCGAACCGGTCATTCAATACGAACGCCGCCGATTTGGCGTCTGCGATGGTGGTCAGTTCGTCCATAGATCCCCCCTCGTGAAAAGATGGAAGGCGGGCTTTAGCCCGCTCGGAGCCTTAGCCCGCCCTCCGAGAGTCTTACGACTCAGTCATATTGAGCTGGTCGCTCATACGGTCCAGCTTCTGCTGCAGCTTCTGGTGCTGGTCGGAAGTGGTCGCGAAGTCCAGGTAAGCATCCACGGTGGATTTCAGCTCGCTGGAATGCTGCGCGATTCTCGCCAGGTAATCAGCGTAGGCCGGCGCGTACAGGAATCCGCGGTTCTCGTTCAAGTGCTCGATGGCGGATTGCGTATGCGCCGCTATATTCGCGGCGACAGGCGCGATCTCGTCGATCGCGTTCTGCTGCCAGGGCGCCGCGGCGGACTGGATCGCCTGGAGGCGGTCGAGCCGCTTGCCGATAGCGTTGATATGCTCCCGCGCTTCGGTCAGCTCGTAGGCGTGCGTATGCTGCATGTCGAGCTTGTTGGGCAGCGTCAGTGCCTCAAGCCGTTCGCCGGTGGCCTTTAGCTCCCCGCTGAGAGCCTTCACTTGCTTCAGCAGACGGGAGGCCTCGCTTTCAACGCTTGCATTCAGGCTCTGGGTGACGACCTGAGCCTTGACGGTTGCGGCCGCGGGCGCCAGGGTGGTTAGCCCAAGCGCGAGAAGCGGCACGTAAACGGATTTTCGAAGAATGGTGGAACGCATGTTTTTTGTTTCTCCTTGATGGAAATTGGCTTTCGCCTCCATAAAGGCAATCGGGGAGCCATTGCGCAAGCCACGCAAAATTAGATAGTTAGCACCCCAAAAGGCTGGATATTGCCCGAAAGCTTCCAGTGGTGTGCGTTTTGAGACGTCACAAAAAGAAGGTGCTCGTTTCCGTTGGAAATGAGCACCCTCTTTTTGTATCAGGCCCCTGGCTGGACCAGAGGTTACGTTGATGGGAGAACCGGTTCAACGGTGTAACAACCGTCAAAACCTGTTTGTGATTGGAGTGTAGGGCGAGCGGGGGGTGAAGTCAAGAGCATTTTTCCTTTCTTCAAAAATTTGCTGCAAGCAACAGTAAACAAATGACTTACAGCGCAAGATGTTTTCCACCTGCGGTGCAAATCCATCCTCGCGGCTGTGGAAAACTGCCTTCGATTCCGGCGTAACCTTCCGGTTTTGTATTGTTTACAGGCTATCTCGAACGACTGCCGAGACCGAGTGTTTGCAGCGACTCATCGGCCTGAATCATGCCATAACGCCTCCGGAAAAGCCTCATTCCCGCACACATCAGCCCGGCGGCAAAGCACAAAGCGCACAGTATCCCACTTAGGTACAGGAGACTGATTACCAGATTGACTGCCAATTGTACGGGGCTAGGAGTCGGAGGCGCCGCATCCATGACGATGTTGGCCTTGTATTGGACCTGGCTAAGAAGGGCTTGGGCTTGCCGGGGCGGGGCCGATCCGGGCACTATGGCCAGCAGAGCAAAGGAGCGCTTCACATGAACCCCCGGAAGTTTCTGAAAAGCGGGAAGATGTTGGCGAGCCATATCAGGCGCCGGATAGGAAAAAAGCACTAGCCGAACCGGCTTTCTGGATTTTCCGATGCGATACTCGGCGGCCTGCGCTTCCACGCTCTCGCCGAAGCCTGGATCGATTTGAGCCAGCTCGGGTGCAAAGTCCAGATACGAAGCCGGGCCGAGGATATAACGCGCCGAACCGGGCACCAACCCCTTTCTGGGAAGGAAGTCCAAAATCGAGGGTAGCGCGGTGTCGTGCTTCTTAGGCAGAGTGGCAAACAGCGACTTGTATTGCCCCGCCTTTGGCCGAGGTCCGTCGAAGGTCAGAACGTAATTTTCCTGGGCGACGACGGTGCGGCCGGGCTCGGCCGTACAAAACGAACCCAGCGTGCAGGGTTGCCCTTTTTCCGTTCGAAGCCATTCCCAGGCCGCGATGGCCCCGGTCGGTTCTTTCATGCGATAGGCGGTGACACGATCGGCGCCACTCTGGAGCGTTTGGGACCAAGCGAGCCCATACTCTTTCCACAGCGCCTGATCGTTCGCCGCGAAGAGCGAGGAACCTAACAGAATCGAGAGCAGAGCTAAGCAGCAGCTCCGTGACATTTCTTATACTTCTTTCCGCTGCCGCAGGGGCAGAGATCGTTGCGCCCGACTTTGGCAGCCTTGGTGACGGTTTTGGTCTCACCGCCCGAGCCGTTGCCGCCGCTGAACTGGATTTCCGCCAGTTCGCGGTCTTTTTTGCGGTGGATGTTGCGGGTGAGGTCGAGAACGGCCTGCTGCGCTTCGCGCTGCTGCGCTTCAAACAAGGCTTGAGTGGCAGCGCTATTTCCGTTCGAACCCAATCCCGGCTCCAGATCCATCTCGCTTTCGTATTCTTCGTCGTCTTCTTCCAGCTCGGATTCCGGATAGGGCAGCGGCATCTCGCCGACTTCAACGCGCATGAAGTAGAGGTATTTGAGCGTCTCGTCTTCGATGCGGTCCATCATGTCCTGGAACATGGTGAACGATTCTTTCTTGTACTCGATCAGCGGGTCTTTTTGGCCATAGCCGCGCAGGCCGATGCCTTCCTTGAGGTGATCCATGGAAAGCAGGTGATCTTTCCATTGGTTGTCGATCACGTTGAGCATGACAACCTGCTCGGCCTGACGGAGATTTTCTTCGCCGATCATGCGCTCTTTTTCCTCGTAGCGCTCGACCAGAATTTGGTCGATTTTCTGCTCGATTTCGCGCCGGCCGATGCCCGTGAGGTCCTGGACCTCGATTTTGACTCCGAACTGATTCAGGATGGCGGTTTGCAGCCCGACGAGATCGTACTGGTCGTAGCGCATATCCTCGGCGCAGAACTGATCGACGTAGGTGCCATAGCTGCCGCGCACCATATCGAAGATTCGCTCTTTCTGGTTCTCGCCCTGGAGTAATTGGCGGCGCATGACGTAGACTGCCTGGCGCTGCTTGTTCATCACGTCGTCGTATTCGAGGACGTGTTTGCGGGCGGCGAAATGCTGAGCTTCGACCGCTTTTTGAGCGGCGGCGATGCGCTTGGTGATGAGCCGCGACTCGATGGGCACGTCCTCCTCCATGCCGAGGCGGAGCATGAGCCGCTGCATGCGCTCGCCGCCGAAGATACGCAGCAGGTCGTCTTGCAGGGAGAGATAAAACCGGGAACTGCCAGGATCACCCTGGCGTCCGGCGCGGCCGCGGAGCTGGTTATCGATGCGCCGCGATTCGTGCCGTTCGGTTGCGACCACATGCAATCCGCCCAGCCGGACCACCTCGTCATGCTCGGCTTCCATCTCCCGGCGAATCTCTTCCTTCATCGCGTCTAATTCTTGGGGCGGCACGGTCTCGGCCGACTTGCCATACTTCTTCAGCCGGTCTTCCAGCAAAATATCCGGATTGCCGCCGAGCAGGATGTCGGTGCCCCGGCCGGCCATATTGGTGGAGACCGTCACCGCGCCCTTCCGGCCGGCCTGCGCGATGATGTGGGCTTCGCGCTCGTGGTTCTTGGCGTTCAACACCTCGTGCTTGACGCCCATCTTCTTTAATAAGGCGGCAAGCCGCTCGGACTTCTCTACCGAGATGGTGCCGACGAGCACCGGCTGGCCTTTTTCGTGGAGCTCTTTGATCTCCTTGGCGGCGTTGCGGAATTTTTCCTCTTCGGTGCGGTAGACGACATCGGAATTTTCGATGCGGAGCAGCGGGCGGTTGGTCGGGATAACAGTCACATCGAGCTTATAGATGCTACCGAACTCGGCCGCTTCGGTATCGGCTGTGCCGGTCATGCCGGCCAGCTTCTTGTACATGCGGAAGTAGTTCTGGAAAGTGATGCTGGCGAGAGTTTGCGTCTCGCGCTCGATCTTGACGCCTTCTTTGGCTTCGACGGCTTGGTGAAGGCCATCGCTCCAGCGGCGGCCGGGCATCAAGCGGCCGGTGAATTCATCGACGATGATGACCTCGCCCTCCTGGACGACGTAATCGCGGTCGCGCTGGTACAGCACATGAGCGCGCAAACCCTGCTGCACGTGATGGTTTAGCTCGATGTTTTCCGGATCGTAGAGGTTGCCGTTGCCGAGCAGCAGCTTTTCGACCTTACTGATGCCCTGCTCGGTGAGGCCAACGGCGCGCTGCTTCTCGTCCACGGTGAAGTCGCCGGTGGTGTAGGACTGGCCGGGTTCTTTGCCTTCGATGACTTCGCCGCGCTCCAGATAAGGAATGATGCGGTTGACGCGGTAATACTTATCGGTGGACTCTTCGCTAGGGCCGGCGATGATGAGCGGGGTGCGGGCTTCGTCAATCAGAATGGAATCGACTTCGTCGACGATGGCGAAACGGTAATCGCGCTGGACGCAATCCTCCAGGCGAAACTTCATGTTGTCGCGGAGATAATCGAAGCCAAACTCGTTGTTGGTGCCGTAGGTGATATCGGAGTCGTAGGCCTCTTTGCGCTGCACTTCGTCGAGATCGTGCACAATGGTGCCGACAGTGAGGCCGAGGAAACGGTGGACGCGGCCCATCCATTCAGCGTCGCGGCGGGCCAGATAATCGTTGACGGTGACGATATGCACGCCCTTGCCTTCGAGCGCGTTCAGATAGCTGGGAAGGGTGGCGACGAGCGTTTTTCCTTCGCCGGTTTTCATTTCGGCTATGCGGCCGCGGTGCAGCACCATGCCGCCGATCAACTGGACGTCGAAATGGCGCATGCCGATGGTGCGCCAAGCGGCTTCGCGGCAAACGGCGAAGGCTTCGATCAGGATGTCGTCAAGAGAAGCGCCGTTGGCGAGGCGTTCTTTGAATGCGACGGTCTTGGCCGCCAACTCGGCATCGGAGAGCTGCTTGATTTGCGGCTCGAGGTCGTTGATCGCGGCGACCTTGGGACGCATCCGCTTGATCTCGCGATCGTGTTTGGTGCCAAAGATTTTGGCGAACGTGCTTTCGAGCATGAGGGCGCTTGTACTTCCAGTTTAACTGGAACGCGGGAGAAGGGGGAAGCAGTGGGCAATCGGTCTTCAGCGGCACAGGGCGGGTTTTTGAGCTGCTTCGCCGAAGATTTGCTTGACGTACGCTTCAACCGGCAGCCCGCGAGCGGCGGCCCGATCTCTAAGCTGCTCTGATACCGAGATCGTAATCGTCATTGCTTGTTGTTGCTCGGAGGCGGCAAGATCGTCCAGCCGGAGTGGCTCAGAAATCCGGGAATCGGCGGCGGCACGTTGGGGCTCGCGCGTCTTCACAGCAAGGCGCCAGATTCCTAGCCAGGCGGCCAAGCCGATCCCCAACAGCAGCCAAATGGAGCTATTGACCTGGCCGCCCGCAATGGAGTGCGGATGGGCGACCGGAGCGGCCTGGAGATTCGTTCCGCTTACGAAGACCAGAACGCAAAGCAGCAGCGCCGCGCAAAGAAAAGCAAAACGACCTCGCGTTTTGCGGTAGCTTTGGGACGACAACGCAGTCGACGCTGCCAAGCCACGATCTTGAGCGCAATAGATGCCATATCCACAAAGCTGTTTCATGCTTTTTCGCTGCCTTATTCTATTCCTGAACTGGTTGCGAGGCAATGGCGTTCGGTACTACCCCAGTACTGTTCGGCTATTCTTCTTGCGCAAATTCTCGATTTCGTGGATAATTAATTACGGAGTCGAGGAATCATGGCGGCAGTACTGGAGCAAGAACCGGCGGTTGCGGGCTATTCGTTCGACAGAGCGCCGGATTTGACCGATGCGAGGGTTCGGGAACGGTTAAGCGGCAGCGCGATCAAAGCCTTTATCAAGATCGCCGGGAAATGGAAGCTCACCGAAGCGCAGGCGCGCGGTTTGCTGGGCGGCATTGCATCGTCTACATTCCACGCATGGAAAAGCGAGCCGAAGAAACAAAAGCTGACGCAAGACACGCTGTTGAGGATCTCTCTTGCGATCGGGATTTACAAAGCGCTTCATATTTACTTCGGCGAAGAATGGGCGGACCGCTGGGTGAGGCTGGGTAATCGCGGATCGATGTTCACGGGCTCGGCGCCGGTCGAGTACATGATCCGGCAGGGGCAGCCGGGAATGCTGCAAGTGCGGCGGATGCTAGATGCGTGGCGCGGCGGGCATTGAAACATCCTCCGGCTCGGTCTTTTCATGGGGAACGCTCGCACCGCCTGATTCCATCGCGCTATAGCGAAAGCGGGACCGTGCTCTCGGAGATTGCCGGCAGCGCCCAGGAACTGGAAGATCTGGTGCTGCTCGATGGCGCGACCAACGACCGGGTGCAGAGCGAAGAGCACGGATCGATCGGGATCAGTACGTTCGAACTGGTGTACGGCATCCCGAACGCGCATATTGTTAACGCGGCCTATACGCATGCGAGCGAATCGGGAGCCCGATTCAGCGACCATACGCGCGGGGCCTGGTATGCGGCGGACCGGCAAAAGGCTGCTATTGCGGAAGTGGTTTACCACAAGAGTAGACGACTCGGCGAGATCATCGTTCCCGAGAAGCCCTGGCAGCGGCCTGCGCGGGACGTGTCCAATTACGACGATTGGCTGGCGAATTTCCGGGCGGAGTTTCATGCCTTGGACCCGCCGGAAAACTTTGCGGAGTTCCTGAAGCCGGAGCCGGTGCCGCGATGTTATGCCGCTTCGCAAACGCTGGCACGGAGGCTGCTGGAGGAAGGCTCGAACGGGCTGGTGTATCCCTGCGTGCGGTGTCGGGGCGCCGAGTGTATCGCGTGTTTCCGGCCCGCGCTGGTTTATGATCCGCATAAATTGGAGCGGCTGGAGATTGCGCTAACGGCGAACGAAAGCGGGTACGATCATGAAGTGCGACGGATGCCCACATGAATGTGGGTACTGCACAGAGGGCGCCCGCAGCCTGAAGGCGTGCGCCACGGTGAAGTTACTCATAGCGCAGAGCGGCCATCGGATCCACTTTGGCGGCGCGGCGGGCGGGGATGAGCGCGGCCGCGATGGTGGCGGCGAGTAAGACGAAAACGGCGGCGAGCCAGATCCATACGCTGGTTGGGGCTACGCCGTAGAGGAAGCTCGAGAGCGTGCGGCTAAGGAAAAATGCGCAGAGCGCGCCCGCAGCAACGCCGAAAATGGCCAAACGGAGCGCTTGGTGCAAGATGAGGCGGAGGATATCGGAGGAGAGCGCGCCCATGGCGATGCGAATGCCAATCTCACGCTTTCGCTGCGCGACCGATTGGGAAACAACACCGTAAATGCCGAGGACGGCGAGTAAAAGCGCGAGACCGGCGGCGCAGGTGAGGACAGTTGTGCGAAGGCGCGGCTGTCTCTCCGTATTCGCAATGGATTCGACCATAGTTTGAAATTGGCCGGTGGGCACGGGAGGATTCACCCGGCCTAATGCGGCCTTCACTGTATTCCGACTCAATGGCGTTCGCGAGCGGATGTAGACCCAAACGAAAGCAGCAACGGTGTTATAGCGTCCCTTGGCGCTTTGAGCTTGCGGAACATACATCTCGGCAGTCGTCTGCCATCCCGGGCGCGCCCAGACCCGCGACTCGGTGGTGCCCACAACGCCGACGATGCTGCGCCAAACCTTCTCGCTGTGCAGCCGAATTTGCTTACCCAGAGGATTCGCAAGGCCGAACCACTTGCGTGCGGCGGCTTCATTGAAAATGACGACAGGCTGCGAGTGTTTGGTGTCGTATTCGGAGAATCTCCGGCCTTTCAGCAGTGGCAGATCGAGCGCGCCAAAGTAGCCGGGGGTGACCAGCGCCTCGCCTACCTTCGGCCATGCCCGCAAGGATGAGGGCGTTGGCTTGCCTTCGATCGCAAATGCCGCGGAACCTGCATCGTTGAGCGCCGGAATGTTGGTGAGGCCGGAGGCGGTCACTCCGGGGATGCTGTTCACGTTTTCCAGGACGTTGCGGTAGAACGCGATGCGCCGGTTCGCGTTCTTTGCGATTGCCGGTGGGACTGTGATGGAGACTGAACCCAACCCTTGCGGCTGGAACCCGAGCGCCTGGTGCTCGGCACGCTCCAGTGTTCCGAGCATGAGCGCACATCCAATCAAGAGAGCGAAAGAGAGCGTCAGTTGCGCGACGACTAGACCGCTGCGAATACGAATCGCTTGCATGCTGCCCGAATGGCTGCGGGATTCGCCTTTGATCACTTGATTAACGTCAAGGCGCGAAGCTTCGAGCGCGGGCACGAATCCGAACAAGACCGCGGCCACGACTGCGAGAACAGCGGCGAAGAGAATCGCGCGGCCGTCGAGCGTAATCGGGGTCTGCGGCAGAACGCCGAGCGGGTTTAGGGCAACAAAGGCATGGATCACGCCGAATGCGACGAAAATTCCCAACGCCGTGCCGAGCAACGCCAAGAGCATGTTTTCAGTAATCAATTGCTGGATGAGGCGCCGGCGGCCTGACCCCAGCGCCGAGCGTACGGCCATTTCTTTGCGGCGCTCAATGGCGCGGCCGGTGAGCAGGCTGGCCAGATTGGCACAGACCATGAGCAGGATAAACAGGACAGCACCGGCAACCAGAAAGAGCGAGGGACGTATGGTCCGCGTATTGGCATCCTGGAGCCGGATGACGGAGACCGCGCCCTTCGGTTCATCCTTATATTGCTCGTTAATGTGCTTCTGAATGGCATTCAGCTCCGCGCTCGCCTGGGCGAGACTCACACCGGGTTTGAGGCGGGCGATGCCGGCGATCGGACCTTCTCCCTCGCTGCGGTATTGGTCTTCTGCGGTTGGGATCAGAGTGTAGACAGCGCGCCCCCCAGGCGAGTTGGAAATACGGGGACCTCTGTTTTGGGGAATCACGCCGATGATCAGGTAAGGTTTTCCGTTCAGCCGAAGAATTTTGCCCAAGGCATCTGAACTGCCGCCGAAATGTTGCTGCCAAAAGCCGTAGCCGATGATTACGACGGCTGGCCCGCGCAGGTCGCTGGGAAGAAACGTGCGGCCGATCACCGGCTGGACACCGAGCGTTTGGAAGAGATTTACCGTTGTAATCATTCCGCCCACTTCTTGCGGACGATCTCCGGAGACCGTGAAGGAGCGCCAGAACGCTCCGGCGATCTGCTCGAAGGAATGGCTATGCTTTTGCCAAGCCCGGAAATCCCGAGATAGCGCGAAGAACCGGGGCCCGCCACGATGCTTGCGCGTGAGCGTGACAATGCGATTCGCATTGGGGTAAGGAAGCGGACGGAACAGCCAGGCATCTAAGATGCTGAACATGGCGGTATTCGCGCCAATGGCGATGGCGAGCGAAATAACTGCGATGGCGGTGAAGGTGCGGTTCTTGCGGAAGACGCGAGATGCGAAATGGAGGTCTTGCACGATGCGCTCAAAGCCGGTCCAATACCAGGTGGCGCGGACGGATTCTTTGACTTGCGTGGCGTTGCCGAGTGCACGTTTGGCGGCGTAGCGGGCTTGTTCGGGAGAAAGGCCGCGGCCTTGTTGTTCCTCGGCTTCTAAATCGAGGTGGGAGCGGATTTCGCGGTCGAGGTCGGCGTTGCGGGAATTGCGTTTGGGCCACCACGGGATTTTCGGCATCTCGGAAGACATTCTACCGTGGATAGAGCGAGGCTGGCGAATGAAAAAATGGCAGACGATCAAAAACGATCGTCTGCCCCACGCGAGCGAAGCCGGCTTATGAGTTCAGACCGCCGCTGCCAAACAGCGGTCCGAGGCTTCGCTCGCGGTCCCATGGCTTGACCCGATTGTCAGACGGGCAGGTCGCAGCCAGGGTCGCGATTTGAGCTTAAGTTATTCATTTGCAAGGATGAGATTTTTTTCGCGCGAGCAGTGACCAGCATTGCGAGAGGCGGAAACCACGAAAGGAACCGTTACTCATTTCGCAGAGTGGTCATGGGATCGGTCTTTGCCGCACGGCGAGCGGGAATCCAGATGGCCAGGAACGCGACCAGGAGCAGCAGCAGAGAAACCGCGGCCATGGTCCATGGGTCAGTTGGCTTGATGCCGAACAGAAACGCGCTCAGGAACCTGGTTAGAACAAGCGCGGCCGCAAGTCCGGCGGCAAGCCCCGCGATGGTGAGCAGCATGCCTTGGCGGATGACGAGGGCCAGGACGTCGCCTCTCTGCGCGCCGAGCGCCATGCGGATGCCGAATTCCCGCGTTCGCTGTGCGATTGATTGCGAGAGCACGCCGTACAGACCCACGACAGCCAACAACAGAGCAAGCGCGGCGAATGCGCCGAGCACGATGGCGCGGAAACGGGGATAGGCGAGGCGTTTTGAAAGCTGCTGGTTCATTGTTATGGCCTGTCCAACCGGGACGCTGGGGTCGATCGCCGCGACTTGCTTCCGAACCGCTGCGCCAAGGGCAGCTTCATCTTTCGGCGTTCGCAATACGAGAGAGACCCCAAAGGGCGGGGCCTGGCTCAGAGGACGAAATACGAATGGAATATCCTCCCAAGCCATTTGATGGAAGAAGTTCTGATCTTTCTCGTCGCCCACAATGCCCACGATGGTCAGCCAGGGCCGCTGGGCCTTGGATTCGCCGACCTGGATGTGTTTGCCGATCGGATTCTCGTGCGGAAAATATTCCCGGACGAGCGCTTGGTTCACGATGGCGACGGCAGGACTTTTTGGGCGGTCGAAGTTTCCGAACGCACGTCCCCTCTCAAGCGGCACGTCCATCACGCGGAAGTAACCGGGAGAGATGGAGACTTCGCCGACATCGCGGGAGGCGGTTTTGCTGTCTGGTCGCGGCCTTCCCTCGATTGCCAGCGCATCTACGCCGTGTCGATGTTGGGTAAGCGGAATGGAGCTTGCAAGCGCGGCGGACGTTACGCCTGGAAGCCTGCCGGCTCTGTCCAAAACCTCGCCATAGAATCGGGCGCGCTGCCCGGCTTTGGCATAACTCCAAGGAAGAAGCGAGAGCGATGTTGCCACCACGTGATCGGTTCGGAATCCAAGCGGAACCGACGCCAGACGGTTGACACTCTCAATCAGCAGTCCCGCGCCCGCGAGCAGTGCCAGCGAGAGCATGACTTCTGCGGCGACCAGCGCTTTCCCGAACAGCCGCGCGGCGGGGCTGAACGAAGCGGTGCGGCCGCCGGCCTTAAGAGCGTCCATGACGTCTACGCGGGAAGCCCTCAGTGCGGGAACCAGTCCAAAGAGAAGCGCCGTCGCCACGGCCAGAATGGCAGTAAACCCAAGAACCCAAAGATTGACGCTTACCGGAACTCCGGGAGGCATCCGAATGGGATTCAAAGCGCGGAAGGCATGGACGGCGGCGATGGCGAGTAAGACACCGAACGCTGCGCCAGCCGACGATAGCAGCAAACTCTCAGTGAGTAACTGCCGGATCAACCGCCTTCGGCCGGAGCCTAATGCGGCTCTAACTGCCAGCTCTTTTTGCCTTGCTAGAGAGCGCCCAAAAAGCAGATTCGCAATATTCACGCAGGCGATCAGGAGAACAAAAACGACTGCGCCAAATAGAACGATGATGCTCCGCCGCAAACTCGGCCCGGAAAGATAGTCGAATTCCTGGGCGAGCGGATGGACAGAGGGGAGCTTCGAGATGCCTCCGGGATCGTGCCGGTGCACGTTCTTGAAGAGCCGCCTTATTTCTTCCTGGGCACGTTGGATCGATATTCCAGGCTTTAGAAGTCCGAAGACGGCGACGCTGGCATGATCGGGATCTTGACCGATCTTGCTATCCGGGGTGATGAGCCTCCACATGGACGCGGCATCCGGGTAAAAGGTGAAGCCCTGCGGCATCACGCCGACTATCGTGCACGCGGTCCGATTCAGTCCAATCTGTGTGCCGACGGCATTCTTCTGTCCGCCGAATGCTTTCCGCCAAAATCGGTGGCTTACAACCACCGTGCAGCTTCGATGCAAGTCGTCCGGCTGGAAGGTGCGCCCGAACTGAGGCGCGACGCCGAGCAACTGGAAGAAGTTGATTCCAACCGGCATCGCGAGCACGCCGCGAGCAGGGCCGGCGCCGGTGAGAATCGCGCTACCCGTCGCCCACGTGGCTGGGGCCAGCCGCTCGAAACTGCTTGCGTGTTTCCAAGTTTGAAAATCGCGATAGGAGTCGAAGAACGGCGGCGCTTTCGGATTGTGGAGAGAATTCTCCCAAATGATGACGAGCCGGTCCGGATTCTTGTACGGCAATGGATGAAGCAAGACCGCATTGACAATGCTGAACATTGCGGTCGTCGCACCGATGCCGAGGGCGAGGGTGAGGATGACGACTGCGGTGAAGCCGGGCGTGCGGGCAAAGGTGCGGAGGGCGTATACGAAATCTTGCTTCAACCGCTCCAGCCAGGTCCAGCCCCAGGTTTGGCGGACGGATTCTTTGATTTGCGTGGCGTTGCCGAGGGCGCGCTTGGCAGCGTAGCGGGCATCTTCGGGAGTGAGGCCGAGGGCTTGCTGTTCTTCAGCTTCTAAATCGAGATGGGAGCGGATTTCGCGGTCGAGGTCTTCGTCGCGGGATTTACGTTTTGGCCACCAGCGGATTTTGGGCATCTCTTTGGAAGACATTCTACCGTGGATTGAGTGAGGCTGGAATGAAAAATGGCAGACGACCAAAAACGATCGTCTGCCCCACTGGAGGTCCGTGCCCGCGGCGCACGAGCGAAGCAGCTATGACGTTCAGACCGGCGATGCCCAAATCACCGGCCCGAGCTTCGCTCGTGGTCCCCGCCGCGTTTGACCCGATTGTCAAACGGGCAGGTTGCAGCCAGGCTCGTGATTTGAGCGTAAGTTGATGATTTGCAAGGGTGAGATTTTTTTCGCCTGGAACGTGACCGGCGTTGCGAGGGATCGAAATTATGAACGAACGGTTACTCTATTGCGATACCACCATGCGATCCATCGCTTGGGGCGCGGGCTTGAGCCCGCTTGGAGTTTCCGCTCCGTCCTGCAGGGCTGAAGCCCCGCGCGGGGTGAACCCGACCCTCCATTCGCGGTCAAATCACGCGTCATGTTACTCGTGCCTCAGAACCGGCAGCCGGCGTGAACTTAGGCGCAACGGCAACAGTTTCGTTGAGTGCTCCGGCTGGTGGCGTGGTGGCATTGACCACGGCATCTGTGGGTCTGCTGCCGTAACATTATAGTTCTACATGAAAAAAACAGAAATTCGGCATCCTGACAAAACAGTCTCTACAGGCGCTTATTCGGCTGGCATCATTATGGACGGCTGGCTATTCATTAGCGGACAAGGGCCGCTCGATCTGAAGACCGGAAAGGTTGTCCCGGGCACGATCGAGGAAGAGACGCGGCTCGTACTCTCTCACATCGGAAAGATTCTGAACGAGGCAGGATGCAGTTTCGACGATGTGGTCAAGTGCACGTGCCACATCGCCGATATACGCACCTTCGACGGTTTCAACCGCGCCTATTCGGAGTTCTTTTCCGGCGTGCGACCGGCGCGGACGACGGTACAGTCTGTACTCTGGGGCGGGATCAAAGTCGAGATCGACGCGATTGCGCGAGTGCCAACCGAGTAGCCGGAGTTCTGGCTAACCCGCTGCGATGGCGATCGGCTTTCAGTGTTGAACGGTTAGCTGCAATACCGTTCAATTGGCGCAGAGCCGGTTTACCCGACATGCCGGCCATCCATATGATTAGGGCGCGCTGACTGTCGCGCCCGCTGAAATCCGCTTGCCACAGGTGCGTGCTCATCGTATTCCGCCGGCCGCAGGATTCGGAGCCGAGTTGCCGAGGCTACATGAAATCGCCTTCAGGAAGCTTGGGAATTCGGCGATTTCCCGCCTGAAGTAACCACTACTTGTCTATGCCCGCATCTGTGCTCACAGCCACACGCGTGTGCAGGCGACGCAGTCCGCGGGTCCTGATTGCCGTTTTGGGCACATTGCTGGTATCGCCATGCCGATCTGCTCAGCCCGCCGCTTTGGGTAGCGCTTCACTCCCCAAACCGCGAATCCGCTCATCGCTTAGGGGCATCCGTACATTCGCGTTAAAGGGCAATACCCGCCCCGCCGTGATGCATCGGGAGGTGCCGGATCGAGGGCCAATCAGTAGTTCGCGGAATATGCCGCAAATGTCCTTGCACTTTTCGATGACGCCGCAGCAGAGCGCGGCACTCCACCAATTGCTTTGGGCGCAGCAGGACCGGCGATCGCCACAATATCACCGGTTCCTTTCGCCTGAACAGTACGCGGCACGTTTCGGTTTAGCCGAGGCCGACATCGCGAAAGTCACGCGATGGCTGGGAAATCACGGCTTTTCTAATCTGCACGTTGCGCGCAGCCGAAAATGGGTAAGCTTTTCGGGAACAGCCGGCCAGGTTGAATCGGCATTTCGCACCGCCATACATCAATATTCCCTTCGCGGTGAGTTGCGCATCGCAAATACTGGGGACCCGCAACTCCCCAAAGCATTACAGGGTGTCGTCGAGAGCGTCGGAGGGCTGAACAACTTCAGAATGCGGCCGCATGCGCTGCGGCTGCATCCTCTGTATACAGCGGGTACCAGCCACTACGTCACGCCGGACGACTGGGAAACGATCTATGACGTGAAGCCGCTGTACGGGCGCGGTCTGGACGGATCTGGTGTAAGTATCGCTGTCGTGGGACAGAGCGATATACAGCTTAGTGACATTCGCGCGTTCCGGTCCGCAGCCGGTCTGCCGGCCAACGATCCAACAATAATAGTTCCGCCCGGTGATCAGGATCCGGGCATTCAAACGGCTAGCGGCGACGAAACGGAGGCGGACGTTGATGTCGAGTGGGCGGGCGCGATTGCACCGAATGCCAACGTGGTGTTTATCACCGCGAGCGATACCTCGGGAAACGGCGTCACAGATGCTATCTCATATGCGATCGACAATGACGTCGCGCCGATATTGAGCATCTCTTACGGATCATGCGAAGCTGACAACTCAGCTACGACTGTTCAGACGCTCAACAATCTTTTTCAGCAAGCCAATGCCGAAGGTATGACGATACTGGCCGCCTCCGGCGACACCGGCGCGGCGGAGTGCGATTCCGGTGTTCAAGAGTACAACGCGTCGCATGGCCTAGCGGTTCAGTTTCCAGCTTCGTCTCCATATGTTACGGCAATCGGTGGAACAGAACTGGCAGCGTATGGAAGCGGCTACTGGGACTCGACCAATAATGGCAGCAACGGGTCGGCATTGTCGTACATTCCGGAAGTAGTCTGGAATGACGGATTCCAATCTGCCTCGGGAGGAGGAGCCAGCAAGCTCATACCGAAGCCGGACTGGCAGACCGGAGCCGGTGTCCCCGCGGATAACGCTCGCGATGTGCCGGATTTGGCATTTACGGCCTCACCCTCGGTCTCAGGGCTCCTGTTCTGTGGTCACAACTGGTGCAGTAATGGATTTTTGAATTCGACTTCCTATTTGGACGTTGTCGGAGGCACATCGGTCGGACCTCCTCCATTTGCAGGAGTCTTGGCTCTCATTGTGCAAAGCGAAGGGACCGGAACGGGTCTTGGAAATATCAATCCTAATCTGTACTCACTGGCTCAGATCTCGGGTAATGCGTTCCACGATGTCACTTACGGCACCAATGATCAGGCGTGCCAGTTGTCCACACCTGATTGTGTTCAGGGGTCACTCGGATACACGGCCGGGGCTGGATATGACCAGGCAACCGGCTGGGGTTCAGTAGACGCCAGTAATTTCGCCGAACAATGGTTTGGCGACATTCAACTCACAGCGACGCCCACGACATTTACGATCCAGCCGGGGAGTTCGGCTACAGCGACGGTAGCGGTTGCTCCGCAAAACGGATTCACCGGAACGGTATCCTTCGCGTGCTCGGCGGCAGATAACTTGGTCGATGTTACCTGCTCGGTTTCACCGAGCACAGTGGATACGGCGGGGGACGTCACGGTGACCATTTCAGCGGCGAACACAGCGCAGACGCCTGGCGGGAAATGGTTCGCTATGGGCCGGCCGAGTGGTGGATGGGTGCTCGTTGGGTTAACGGCTTTGATTTTAGTGCTGCTGATTTTCGTTCTTTTAGGTTTTGGCAGCCGAAACGCGTTGAAAAGATATTACATTTGCGTTTGCAGCTTAGCGTCACTGGCAGTAGTTGCAACCGTCAGCATCAGTTGCGGCGGCGCGTCTTCCGCTTCAACAACTTCTAGCGGATATGGGCCGACCGCGATACCCGTGACCTTATCGTGCAGCCTGCCTCCTAACGCCACGCAAGGAGCCGGGTTTTATGGGACATGCACAGCGTCCGGCGGAACAGGTGCAATCACATTTTCCATAAGCGCCGGCACACTGCCCGCCGGCTTGACTCTTGATCCCACGACTGGCGTCATATCGGGAACCGCAACCGCCATGGGAACGAGCTCGTTCACGGTAATGGCGATGGACAGCGGATCTCCGCCACAGAGTGCAACTTACTCAGTTACCAATTTAACGGTGCTTCCAATGGATCTAAGCATCTCCTGCACAATACCCAATCCACTGATTATTGGCGACGTCCATAACGGCGGTTGTACTACGATTGGCGGCACTCCTCCCATGGCGTTTTCAGTTAGCGCGGGTGCGCTGCCGCCTGGAGTCGTTTTGGATTCGGCCACGGGGGC
>DASVGP010000041.1:0-9418 GCA_036379475.1 Bryobacteraceae bacterium
ACCTGGGTCGCCAAACGTGCCTTGCGTGCGCAGAACCACTGCTTTTCGCTCCAGCCGAAAACTCCCGAGCAGGCCAAAAACGGCGACATCCCCGTCGAGGTCGAGGTTCAACCCCTCGAACTTTACATGCGTTACCACGCCGCGCATGACCGCGCCTACCAGCGCGCCTCCGCCGAGCTTCAGAAACGCAAGAAAGCACGTCAGTTAGCCGAAATTGGCTTTGCTTTGCAAAAACGAGCTGAGGCCGAAGAATCGCGCAAAGTCGAAAAGCACGCCGCCCAGATAGCTACCGCCAAATTGCGCAAACAACGCGAAGAAATGAAGCTTGGCGAGGCTCTCGCCAAAATGCTGCCTCCAGATTTCGATATTTCTTCCCTTGATCGGGCTTTTTCGGCATCGGATTCGACAAATCCGATCGGCTCACAAAGCTGAAACGGAGCCTGCCCGGGGACCTCGCTTCCGCTCGGGGCTCAGTTTCAGCATGTCGTTCTTACCGGGGATAGCCTTGCCAGAGGTATTCCAAGGCTTCGGGCAAGGTTTGCCGTTTCACGCCTCGGTCCACATGTCCGGCTTTGCAGGCGAAAACGAATTGATAGTGATAGCCTTTGGCGGCCAGCACTTTGGCCATGTCTTCGTTGGCCACGACCCAGTCATGCATGTGGTCGCGCATGATATTGGGATTATAGAGATCCCGGTCGCCCACCTCCATCCAGATGCGTAGCGGCTTGCGCGGAGAATCCGGAATCAGGCGCTCGTGGAACTCCCAAGCGCCGTGCGGGATTTTGGGACTATAAGGCCACTGCTGGTTCACGAATGTGCCCGAGTAAGTAAGAACTCGATGATACAGCTCCGGGTGATACCAGGCCATGATGAGTGCACACGCGCCGCCGGAGCTGCCTCCCATCGCGGCGCGGCCATTCGGGTCTTTGGTCAGTTTCACGCGATACTCCTTCTCTACCAGCGGTAAGACCTCTTGCTCCACAAACTCCGCATAGCGGCCCGACATGGTGTCGTATTCGAGGCCGCGCTCGCTGCCCTGCGCGTCACCTCCGCCATTGCCAATTGAGATGGCGATCATCACGGGGACCCGGTGCTCGGCGATCAGATTATCCAGCGCCGTGAATAATTGCGGATCGGGTCCGTCCGCTCCGACAATAAACGGCGCGGCGGTGCCGCGGACGTATTGCTTCGGAACGTAAACTTCGACGCGCCGCATATAGGGGGCGGGATGGCTGGTCGTGACGATCAGCCGGGCGGGATTGTTCGGGTCCGGCGTGCCGAAGGTGTGAGGCTCGCGCGCGATGCCGGGATAGATTTTGCTGTCCGCCGAACTCATGGTGAACGTATACACGCTCCCCTTCGGCACGCCCGCGTGGACCGACATCTCCGGCGCGGGATCGTGAGTGGGGCCGATGATGAAGTTCCCATCCGCATTGGCCGGAGGGACTGCGCCGTCGGGCAGTTCTTTCGCCTGCACAAAACCAGGCGAGTGGGGATCGCGCGTCGGCGGCGTTGGACGCTGGTGGTGATGCGCCACTCGGGCTTGGGCTGTTGCCGGAGTCACACCGGCGAATAGCCCAAGCAGAATCGCAAGGTTCCGCATGTGTCGCTTACGCGCTACTGCAGCGGGAGGTCACCGGGTTTGGGCAGCTCCTCTTCCTGGTCCGGAATGACCGATGCCGCTGCCACCAGGTCGCTGTCCTCCATGCGCACCAAGCGCACGCCTTGAGTCGAACGCCCGGCCTGGCGGATCGCGCCCGCCTCGATGCGGATGATCTTCCCGTCCTTGCTGATGATCATCAGATCGGAGTTCTCCTTCACCGCGAGCACCGCGACCACTTTGCCGACTTTTGGCGTGGTCTTCATATTGATGACGCCTTTGCGGCCGCGGCCGGTGAGCCGGTAGTCATGAACCGGCGTCCGCTTGCCGAACCCGTGTTCTGAAATCGAAAGCATCAAGGCCTCTTTCTCCACGATCTCCAGACCGATGAGGAAATCGCCTTCGTCCAGATCCATGGCGCGCACGCCGCGGGCCTGCCGTCCCATCGGCCGGACATCCGTTTCCTTGAAGCGGATCGCCATGCCGCGATGCGAAGCCAGAAAAATGTACTGATGGCCGCCGGTAATCGCCGCGCCCAGTAACTCGTCGCCATTGTCCAACGCAAGCGCGATGATGCCGCGCGAAAGCGGATTATCGAATTCCGTCAGCTCGCATTTCTTGATGACGCCATGCCGCGTCACCATCACGATGAACTTGTCCGCGACAAACTCCTTAACCGGCAAAAACGCTTTCACCGTCTCGTCCGGCTGCAGGCTGATCAGCCCGGAGACATGCTTACCCTTGCCGGTGGTCCCGGCATCCGGGATCTCGTAAATCTTGAGCCAGTAAACGCGGCCTTTATTCGTGAAGATCAGTAGATAGGAGTGGGTGCAGGCGCAAACCAAATGCTCCACCACGTCTTCCGACCGCGTGCCCATCCCGATGCGGCCCTTGCCGCCGCGGGTTTGGCGGCGATAGGTATCGATGGAGGTGCGCTTCAGATAGCCGCCGCGCGAAACGGTCACCGCGACGTCCTCCATGTGCACCAGGTCTTCCAGCTTGATCTCGCCGGTGTCCTCGATAATCTGCGTCCGGCGTTCGTCGCCGAAATCTTTCTGAACCTCTTTCAGTTCCTTGACAATCAGGGCCTTGAGCACTTTTTCCGAGCCCAGGATCTCGACGTATTCGCCGATGAGCCGCTGGATCTCTGCCAGTTCGTCGATAATTTTCTGTCGCTCCATGCCGGTCAGGCGCTGCAATTGCAGCTCGATGATGGCCTGGGCCTGGCGCACGCTGAATTCGAATCGCGTCACTAGTCCTTCGCGCGCCTCTTTCGGCGTGCCCGCCGCGCGGATCAGCTTGATGACCTCGTCGAGATTGTCCAGCGCTTTCTGAAAGCCGAGCAGCAGGTGCTCGCGGTCGCGCGCTTTGCGCAGCAGATAGTCGGTGCGCCGGCGGACCACGTCGGTGCGGTGATCGAGGAAGCGCTTGATGAAGTCGATCAGCCCCAGCTCGCGCGGCTGCCCGTTGACGATGGCCAGCATGATCACGCCGAAATTCACCTGCATCTGCGTCTGCTTGTACAGGTTGTTGAGGATGACTTCGGGCTGCTCGCCGCGCTTCAGTTCGAGCACGATGCGCATGCCGTCGCGGTCGCTTTCGTCGCGCGCATCGGAAATGCCTTCGATTTTTTTATCGTTCACGAGTGCCGCGATGTGCTCGATCAGCCGGGATTTGTTGACCTGAAACGGAATCTCGGTAACGATGATCGCCTCGCGATCCTTGCCGGTCTTTTCCGTCGCGACCTTGGCGCGCAGCTTCACGCTGCCGCGCCCGCGCGTGAAGTAGTCGTAGATGCCGTTGCGGCCGAGAATGAACCCGCCGGTCGGGAAATCCGGCCCGGGGACCATTTCGAGCACCTTCGCCAGCGGAAGGTTCGGGTTGTTGACGAGCGCGATCGCAGCATCCACGACCTCACGCAGATTATGCGGCGGAATGTTCGTTGCCATGCCGACGGCGATGCCGGAAGAGCCGTTGATGAGCAGGTTCGGCACCCGCGCCGGAAGCACCTCCGGCTCCTGCTCGCTCTCGTCGTAGTTGGGACGGAAATCGACCGTCTCTTTGTCGATGTCTTCGAGGAGCGTTCCCGCCAGCCGCGCCAGCCGCGCCTCGGTGTACCGCATGGCCGCCGGCGGATCGCCATCCACCGAGCCGAAATTGCCTTGCCCGTCGATCAGCGGGTAGCGCATGGAAAACGGCTGCGCCATGCGCACCAGCGAATCATAAACCGGCACGTCGCCGTGCGGGTGGTATTTCCCCAAAACCTCGCCGACGATCTTGGCGCACTTGCGCGTGGGCCGGTTGTAATGCAGCCCCAGTTCGTGCATGCCGTACAGAATGCGGCGATGAACGGGCTTCAGCCCGTCGCGAATGTCGGGCAGCGCGCGTCCCACGATCACGCTCATGGCGTAATCGAGATAGGAGCGCTTCATCTCGTCTTCGATGTTGATCGGAATCAGATTCTTGTTTTCGGCGGGGGGAAACAGCGTACTCCCGTCCGGCGGGTTTTGATCGGCCAAAGAAACTCCTCGTGAGATATGGCAGAAAGCGCTGCAAGTCCTTGCAAATGCGACAACTTACCGCTTAGGTGCTATGCTTCTATTGTACCAGCCCGGCTTTGCTAAATGCCCTCAGTAAATTCCTTTGCCGGCTATATTTTCGATTACGGCGGCGTTCTCGTCGGCAGCCAGTCGGAGCCGGACCAGGAACATCTCGCCGCTCTTGCCGGAATCCCGAAGGAGCGCTTTTTCGAGTTCTACTGGAAGCACCGGCTCGCGTATGACCGCGGCGATTTAATGCGCGCCGAATACTGGCAAACGCTGGCTGCCGGCGCAGGAACTTCGTTCTGCGAACGCGTGATCGATGAACTTGCCGAAGCCGACGTGCAAAGCTGGATGTCTTTCGTCGCGCCTATGTGGACCTGGATCGCCGAGCTGCGCCGCGCCGGCAGGCGTGTCGCCATGCTCTCCAACATGCCGCGCGATCTCGGAGAAGCCCTGCGCTCGCGCACGGACCGCCTCCAAGCCTTCGATCACGTGACGCTCTCTTATCAGGTCCGCTCCGCCAAGCCGGACGCTCACCCCTACGAACATTGCCTGGAGGGCCTCGGCACTCGTCCCGAAGAAACGGTCTTTTTCGACGACAGCTTGGCCAATGTGGAAGCCGCCCGGCGCCTGGGTCTGCGCGCGGTTCAATTCACGAATCGCGAAGAGGCACTCCGCCAACTGCGTTAGCATGAAAAGCCACGGTAGTACCGTGCTGGTACTTCAACTGTTTTGTTTCTGTGACGTGTCTATTCCAGCACCCGCACAAACTCCGCGATCACTTGATACTTTTCCGGATCTTCGTCCAGATTCCACGACGGATACTCCGGATTCAAACTCTCCAGCCGGATGCGCGTGTGCTGAAAACCTTCTTCGGTGAGCGCCTTTTCGCTGCGGTAGCGCTTGACGGTGTACTGGTTGTCGTCCGCCAGCTCGGAATTGCGCACCAGCACCAGGCGGCCGTTGCGCGAACCCACAACCCCGCGGCGAAAGACGCAAAAACTTCCGTCCGGAATCCTGGGCTCCATCGATTTGCCCTGAATGCGCGCCACGAACATGTCTCCGCCGAGAGCCAGATCACGCGGCGCCTCCATCCATTCCTCTGCCTGAATGTCCTCCGGATTGGTAAGAAACGGGCCTGCTGCGACGGCTAGCGAATAGCGCGGCAGATGGGTGCGGAACGGCAGCACGTGAGCCGGCACATGCTCACGATATAACCCGTCCAGCGCCTTTTCGAAATCGCGCACCTTCACCGCCTCCCGGTCGGTGATACGCAGCGCCTGGGATAGATTGTTTTCCAGAAATTCCAGCACCGCCGTACCGCCCCGCTCGCTTGCCCGCGCCATCAGATCGCCCTCGAGCTCCGCCAGCACCTCTGCGTCTTCTTCGCTCGCAATCTCCTCCCAATCGCGCCGCAGCCGCACGTGGAGCGTGTCGGTGGAGGGATCGAACAGCAGCACCCCGGCCGTCTGCACACCGCCTCCCGGCAGTGCGCATTCCAGCAGCGAGTAGGAACCCGCTTTCGGTACGATCTCGCCAAAACTGACCACCCGCGCAGCCATTACCAGTTAGCTTATCGTTTCGGGGACGGAATGTGTGAGGGGCGGTCCTTCGGGTAACGTGCGGCTAGCGTGACGCGAGGCCCGTCAGATCCCCGCGGAGGCGCTCTTCGGTGGCTTGGTCCAGCTTGCAGCCGCTGCGGGTCACATAGAAGACATCCACGGCCTTGTGAGCCTGGGTATCGACCATGACTGCTTCGATATTGCATCCGGCCGAAGCGATCGCCGAAGCCAGATCGTGCAGCAGTCCAGGCCGGTCCTCGCCGACGAATTCGAGCAGCGTGGCGGTATCGGAGGCGTCCTGATAAAAGCGCGCACTGGGGGTGATCGCAGCCGAGCGCGCGGGCCGCGGCGGGGGGCGTCTGCGCTTCAGCAGGTCATCCACGGCGATGGTCTCGTTCAAGACACAGGCAACGGTCCATTCCAGACGATTCACTTCGCTCGCATTCAATTCCAGGTTGCGTAGCGGGTCGGTAAAGCGGATCGAATCCAGAACGTAGGCCGCAGTATTCGAGAACGCTTCCGCCTTTACGATATTCATGCCGAAACCCGCAAGGGCGCCGCAGAGAGACGCAAACAGCCGCGGCCGATCGTGCGCCACCACGGTCATGATCCAGGCGTGGGGATCGCGGCGGATTTCAATACCGGCACCCTCGCTCAAGCTCTTGCGATAAAGCGCGAAATGGCGCATGGTGTCTTCGCGCGTTTGTGTACGCAGATAGCGGGTAGGAAAACCTTCCACAAATGGTGCGATTTCGGTGGGCAGCGCCTCTGCATGATGGATGCGCTCGCTCGCCAGCTCGCGGGTGAACTGTCGCAGCGCGATGGCATAAACGCGCCAAAGCTGTTCGGAGCGCCAGGGTGTGAGCGCCGAGGGATTGACCGCGGCGATATCGGCGTAGGTAAGCAGGACGAGGCGGCGCAGGTCTTCCTCGGTTCCGATGCGGGAAGTAAGCAGGCGAGCCGTGACCGGATCGCTGAGATCGCGGCTGGTCATGATTTGCGAGAGATCGAGATGATGCTCGATCAAGAACAAGATCGCGGTGCGCGCCGGCTGCGGGGCCCCCATGCGATCGAGGACGCCGCGTGCGACGTCAAGCGAACCGCGGATGTGATCGCCGGGCTGCGTTCCCTTGCCGATGTCGTGCAGCAGCAGAGCGATTCGGAGCAGTGCCAGATCGCCTTCGTCAAGCTGCCCTACGGGATTGGTCTTCAGCTCGTCAATCTGGGCTACAGCCCGAAGCGAGTGCTCATCGACGGTATAGCGATGGTAGAAATCGCGCACCACCAGACTCTCGATGTGCTTCCATTCCGGAACGGCGGCCGCGAGCACATTAGCCTCCTGCATGGCTGCCAAGGCGAGTGCACAATGCGGCTGAGAAAAGAAGCCGTGCCAGGCGGTCCAGGCCGGACGCAATTGTGAAAACGCCTCGCGAATGCGCCCGGCCTGGCCGCGCACTTGCCGCTGCGCATCCCAGGAAAGCGCCGTCCCATGGCGGCCGATGAAGGTGAACATCGCCAAAACCGATTCGGCCGAGCGCAGCGTGATTGCCGGATTGCGCAGCAGAACACGGCCGCGCGAAACGGTAAATTCCGCAGTGGATGTGCGGCTATGCCGGTCCCGCATTTGCCGCCAAAGCGCGCTTTGTTCGGCCTCTGGGATTTCAAGCGGCCGCCGCGCCGATGCGAAGACGCGACGAGCGTGCCGGAAATACTGGCGCATCCAGTCTTCGGGAGAAACCGGGTCGGGCGCCAGCCGCCGGGCCGCTTCGTCTTGCAGCTCAAACGAGAGCAGATTGTTGTCGCGCCCCGATTCGAGATGCAAAAAACAGCGCAGCGCAAACAGAAAGCGCTTGGCTTCGGCGAGACTGCTCAGCGTTTCTGCGATCTCCGGCCGCTTGGGATAAAGGCGGGCAAACCAGCCGAGCAGGTGCAGGTCTCGAATGCCGCCGCAGGTCTCTTTGATGTTCGGTTCCAGATGATACGGCGTGTTGTCGAACTTACTATGCCGCTGGCGTGTTCTTTCGGCCAGCCGCGCCGCGATACGCCGGCCATGATGGGCGTAGAACTCGCTAAGCGCCCGCGCAGCCCGGTCGAAGATTTCGCGATCGCCGTGAAGAAAGCGCAGGTCGAGCAGGCTGACGTGCAGCTCCAGATTCTGCTCGTTCCAGCGGCAGCATTCTTCGATGGTTCTCACGGAGTGGCCAATCCGCAGTCCGGAATCCCACAATTCGCGCAGGCAGCCGGAAAGCGGATCGCGCAGGCGGGCGATATCCGCTTCGGTGGGGACGATGAGCAGCAGATCGACGTCAGAGCAAGGAAACAATTCGCGGCGTCCGTAGCCGCCGGCCCCCGCAATTGCAAATGACATTCGAGGGAGTTGGCTTGCCGCCGTAATAACCCGCTCGTCCACCAGTTGCGTACGCGCGGCGAGCACGCCAAAGGGATCGCGAGGATCGAATTGCACGGGCACTTACAAAGCTGCCTCGCCGCGGTCGCCGTTGCGAATGCGGATCGCTTCGGTGACCTCATAAATGAAAACCTTCCCGTCGCCGATTTTTCCGGTTCGCGCGCTTTCAGCCAGAGTGCGGACAATCTCCTCCAGGCGCACATCGGGGACCACGGTCTCCAGCTTGATCTTGGGCAGCAGGTCCACTTCGTACTCCAAGCCGCGATAGACCTCTTTGTGCCCCTTTTGGCGCCCATGCCCGCGGACTTCGATTACGGTAAGCCCATCGACGCCGATGCTCTTCAGCGCCTCTTTCACGTCGTCCAGTTTATGGGGTTGGATGATGGCTTCGATTTTCTTCATGGCCTCGATCTTATCGTCGAAATCGTTCGCCGCTACCCTTCAAAGTTGTATGCTTCTTCACCATGCATGTGAACGTCGAGACCCTCGATCTCATGTTCCGGCAGGGCTCGAACGCCGATGAGCAGATCCACAATTTTCAAAACTACATAGGTCCCGGCAGCCGACAGCCCCCACGCAATAACGACACCGATAAATTGATTCAAAACCTGATGCCCATTCCCATCGGCCAGTCCGAGCGGGAGCGCTTTGCCTGCGGCATTTCTTATCCCATGGTTGACGGCATTAGTTGCAAAAACCCCCGTCAGAAGCATTCCCAGTGTTCCGCCACCCCCATGAATACCGAAGGCATCCAGTGTATCGTCATAGCCGAAGCGCCGCTTAGCGATGGTAACCAGGTAGAAACAGAAGATGCCGGCAAGGAACCCGATCAACAGCGCGGGAAATGGTTTTACGAATCCAGCAGCCGGTGTAATCGCGACCATCCCCGCTACCGCACCCGACAGGCCGCCAAGCATGCTTGGTTTCCCGTGGCGCAACCGCTCGGCAAGCATCCAGCCGAGCGCAGCGGTGGCCGCGGCGAACTGCGTGGCTACGAATGCGCTGGTTGCCAGTGCCGATGCATTGATTGCACTGCCTGCGTTAAAGCCGAACCAGCCTACCCACAACAAACAGGCGCCGGTAAAACTCAGCACTAGATTGTGTGGCTTCATCGGTTCATGCGGGTAGCCTATCCGCTTACCCACGTAAAGCGCGCACACCAGCGCGCTGACTCCGGAACCGATTTCCACGACCGTTCCGCCAGCAAAGTCGAGGCACGGAACCGAGCCGCCGAGAAATGCATTGAGAAAGCCGCCCTGGCCCCAGACCATGTGCGCCATGGGGAAATACACCAGCGTGGACCAGA
>DASVGP010000042.1:0-12625 GCA_036379475.1 Bryobacteraceae bacterium
TTTTTGGCGTCTCTTATTTGTAAGGTGTTGAAAAACTTGGTCGGGGCGAGAGGATTCGAACCTCCGACCTCCTGGTCCCGAACCAGGCGCTCTAGCCAGGCTGAGCCACGCCCCGAACCCTTCTAGTATAACGGGAAAAGGTTTTTTCCGCTATGAATCGAGTCCATCGTTATATCTGCCGCTCCGGGTTTTGGAAGCGGAAAGTCGAAGCCGAAATTCTGCCTTGGGCTCTGGCGGGAGTCGATCTGGGAACCACGCTCCTCGAAGTCGGCCCAGGTCCTGGAGTAACCACCGATCTTCTGCGTACTCGAGTGCCGCAGCTTAGTTGCGTCGAAATTGACCGTAAGCTTGCAGCTTCGCTCGCGGACCGGATGCAGGGATCGAATGTCCAGGTATTTTGCGACGACGCCACCGCA
The DNA here is from genome assembly GCA_036379475.1 of Bryobacteraceae bacterium. Taxonomy (GTDB): domain Bacteria; phylum Acidobacteriota; class Terriglobia; order Bryobacterales; family Bryobacteraceae; genus Bog-105. The sequence continues at coordinate 417 of DASVGP010000042.1, forward strand.
CTGCCGTTCGCGGCCGCAAGCTTCGATACCGCTGTCTGTTTCACTATGCTGCATCATGTCCCTTCGCCGGCGCTGCAGGATCGTTTGCTCGCCGAAGTGGCTCGGGTGCTTCGTCCCGGCGGCATATTCGCCGGGACGGATAGCCTGTACAGCAGATTTTTTCACTTGCTGCATCTGTTTGACACCATGGTCGTGGTCGATCCGGCGAGCTTCGCCAAACGGCTAAAGAACGCAGGCTTCGCTCGCGCACAAGTCGAAATCAAGGGCGACATGTTTCGGTTTGAAGCGCAGCGGGCGAGTTAACCGAGATCGGTCAACTCCGTTTGCTATCCCGGTGAGTCTCTTTGACAGTAAACCCGGCTTTGGTCAGACGTTGACGGATCTCGCTGGCGATGAGCACGGAGCGGTGGCGTCCGCCGGTGCACCCGAAAGAGATGGTCAGATAGCTCTTGCCCTCACGAATGTAGTGGGGCAGCAGATAAATCAGCAGGTCCGAGATGCGGTCGATGAACTCCTGCGTCTGCGGGAAGGAACGGATGTAGCGCGCCACACTAGGATGGCGGCCGGTCAGGTTTTTGAATTCGGGAATGTAGTTCGGGTTGGGCAAAAAGCGAACATCGAAGACCAGGTCGCTATCGGCGGGCACGCCGTTGCGAAATCCGAAACTGTTGACGTAGACCACAATCTTGCTAACCTCCTGGCTCCCTTGAAACTTGCTGGAGATCAGCCGCCGCAGCTCGTGCACGTTCAGTTTGGTGGTATCGATATAGGTTTCTGCCAGCTTCCTGATCGGCGCCAGGAGCTCGCGCTCTTCGGAGATGCTGCGCAGCACGGTGGATTCGGTGCCGAGCGGGTGAGGGCGCCGCGTTTCGCTGAACCGGCGCTGCAAAGCGGCATCGTCGGCGTCGAGAAACACGAGGATCGCATTTAATTGCTTCCGCAGGCCCCGGTAAATAGAGGGGAACTGCTTGAGCGCTTTGCCTTCGCGGATATCAATGATGAGGGCCGCGCGCCGCCTGGTCTTCGCGTCGCGGGTCAGATCCGCGAATTTAGGCAGCAGCGCGATGGGCAGATTATCGACCGCATAAAATCCCAAGTCTTCGAAAGCTTTGAGCGCAGTCAGCTTGCCCGAGCCGCTCAGGCCGGTAATAATCACCAGATCGGCGTTTGAGGCCACATGCTGGCCTTCCGGCGCAGGATTCGCCGCCAGCTTCGCTTTTTGCATGGATGGAGTGCGAGTGTTCCCAGTGTAGAACGGCCGGTGGGCGGCCTGAAAGGCCGCAGGCTGAAGCCTACCTCACGTTTTTATGATTCGATCAGGTCGTAGTTGCCGTCGGGCCGGCGCACTAGAACCGAAACGCAATCGCGCGCGGCATCGCGATAGACCACATAATCCACCGCGCGCTCCATTTCGAGCATGGCCTCTTCCACGGTCATGGGCTTGCGGTCCTGAGTGTAGTCAACGCGGAAGATTTTCGGGCGCCTGGCGCCGTTCTCGGGCGCTTGCACAGCGAGCTCGGTTTCACCGGACTCGCGAATGCTTCCGGTGCGGTGCGTATCGCGCCAGCGTTCGCGAATCCGCACCAATTGTTTTTCCAGTTTCTCGATTGCCTGGTTCACGGCCGTGGGCAAATCCATGTCCACGCCTTCTCCGGCCACGCCGTGGTCGTAGAAGTTCATGCTGAGCTCCACGCGATGGAGGCGCCGCTCGACCTGATGCGTCAGCAGCACCTCGCGTTCGCCGCGTTGTTCGACAAACTTGCCGAGCTTAGCGAGTTTCACGCCGATCTTGTCTTCCAGCTCGGGCGTGAATTCTTTGGTTTTTCCGGAATAGATGAGTTTCATCGTTTTCCTCGGGTTGGTAGTCGATCCGCCGGATGGCGGATCGGAGAACTTCAGGCGCGCACCCGGCGCTGATGCGTAGAGGGAATTTTCATATCTTCCCGGTACTTGGCCACGGTGCGCCGCGTCACTTGAATGCCTTCCGATTGCAAGCGCGCGGTAATCTGCTCATCGGTCAGCGGATGGGCCGTGTTTTCGTCCGCGATCATCTTTTTCACGCGCCGCTTCACGATCAACAGTGGCGTCGCGCTGCCCTGCGGGCCCTGCACCGCTTCGGAAAAGAAATAGCGCAGCTCGAACACGCCCTGCGGTGTGTGAGCGTATTTATTCGCCACTGCGCGGCTCACTGTGGATGGATGCACTCCAATCTCCTCCGCGACTTCTTTAATCATCATGGGCTTCAGTTGGTCGATGCCGTGCTCAAGAAACTCGGTCTGGCGGCGCACAATCGACTGGCAGACGCGCAAAATCGTCTGCTTGCGCTGCTCGATGTTCTTGATCAATTGCAGCGCCGAAGCGTAGCGCTCTTTGACGTAATTGCGGACATCTTTGTTCGGCTCCCGCTCACGATCGACCATCCGCTTGTATTCACCATTCAAGCGAAGCTGGGGGATATCGTCCTCGTTGAGCGTGATGAGATACTCGTCGCCCTCTTTGAAGATTTGGACGTCGGGCTCAACCTGGCGCGCACCGCCTCCCGCATACCGCAGACCGGGGGCGGGATCGAGATGACGGATCACGGCAACCGCAATCTGTATATGTTCGGGCGGCCTTCCCAAAACCTTGGCCAACTGCGCGAACTGCCGGGTCTCGAGCAGCTTCAAATGATCGCTTACGATGTTCCAGGCGATACTGCCGCGCGAGCCCCGCGCTTCGAGTTGTAGCAGCAGACATTCCTGCAAGTGCGATGCGCCCACGCCGGTCGGATCGAGCGATTGAACGGCCTTCAGGCCGGCGCGCATGTCCTCCAGGCTTAAGCCCTCGGTTACCGCGATCTCTTCAATTGGCGTGGTGAGATAGCCGCTCTCTTCCAGATTGCCGATTATGCTGTTGGCGGCCTGCCGCGCGCCATCGGGCAGGACCATGACGCTGAGCTGCGTCTGCAAATAATCGCTCAGCTTCACCGGCGAGGAAAGGAATGTTTCAAACGAGGGTTTATCCACCGATTCAGATGACGGACTCTTGAAGCCGGGGTCCAGATAATCATCGAAAAAACTGCCGAAATCGATCTCTTCGAAGGGATCGGTTTCCGCTTTTGGTACCTCTTCCGCGGCGGGTCCGGTTTCGTTTTGCGGCTCGCTTACCGTCTCAGCCGGGGCTTCCCCTTCGGGCGCTTCGACGTTCGCCAGAATGGCCTGATCGGCCGGGTCAGACTGCCGCTCCCGTTCGAGCAGCGACTGCACTTCGGCCGGAGTCAATTCTTCGCCATTCTCGACGGCTTCTTCGAGGACCGGGTTCTCGGCGATCTCGTTCACGATCATGTCTTTCAGCTCCATGCGGTTGAGCTGAAGGACGGTGACCATTTGCACCAGTCCCGGCGTGAGTATCTGCTTTTGCTGAACTCCGAGATGCAGCCGTTGCGAGAGCGAACTCATCGGCTTCAGTTTATCAATGTGACGGAGGGCCGACTGCTTGCCTCGCTCACGCTCCGCGTTCTGCTTGCGTTTCAGCCGGTGAGCACGGGAGGGAAGTAAAAATTCTCGCCCAAGTACACGCGGCGCACCTCGGGGTCGTTGCCGAGCGATTCGGGCGAACCGGTACGAAAAATTCGGCCGCTGCTAATGATGTAGGCGCGGTCGGTCACCGCCAGGGTCTCGCGCACGTTGTGATCGGTCACCAGGACTCCAATGCCTTTCTGCTTCAGATCGCCGATGATTCTTTGCAACTCGAGCACTTGAATCGGATCGATTCCGGAGAACGGCTCGTCGAGCAGAATGAAGTCGGGCTGCAGCACCAGCGAGCGCGCAATCTCGACGCGCCGCCGCTCGCCGCCCGAGAGCATGTAGCCTTTGCTGTGGCGCACGGTCTCGAGCCCCATGTCGTCGATAAGGCTATTCATACGCTCACGCCGCTCGCGCCCGCTCAGCTTCAGGGTCTGCAAGATGGCCATCAGATTGTCTTCCACATTCAGTTTGCGGAAGACCGAAGCCTCCTGGGGCAGATAGCTGACGCCCTTGTGCGCGCGCAGGTACATGGGGAGTTGGGAAACCGGCTGCCCGTCCAGCAAGACCTCGCCGCTGTCGGGACCGATCAGCCCGACGATGATGTGAAAGGAGGTGGTTTTTCCCGCGCCGTTCGGTCCAAGCAGGCCGACGACTTCGCCCTGCCCGACGCGGACGCTCACGTTATCGACAACGCGTCGGCCGTTGTAGGCCTTCGAGATTTCAACCGTTTGTAAGGTCCTGATGCCGCTGGACGCTGCCACTTTGTTCTTATGTCCTATCATACGCGGTGAATGCTGATGGCAGTTTCCAATGATTGGACGCCCCGCGCGCGCCTGCTCGCCGCCTGCGCCGTGGTTGGCCTGGCCTGCCTGCGGTTTGCCCATATTCACTTGCTGTGGGCGGACGAAAACTACCACCTCGCCGCATCGATTTTCATCCTGCACGGCGAAGTTCCGTACCGCAATTTCTGGTACGACAAGCCGCCGCTCGACGCGCTTTATTATGTGATCTGCGGCGGCTACGCGGGCTGGCCGCTGCGCATCCTCGACGCCGCATATATTGTTGCCGCTTGCGCGCTCATCTGGCGCTTTGCCCGGCTCTGGTGGGGCGAGGCCGAAGCCTGGGCGGCCGCGCTGTTTCTTGCGTTTTTCACCACCTTCTATCTGCCGTCGGGCATCATTCCCTTTTCCCCGGATGCCCTCACCATGCTGCCGGAAATCGCCGCCGTCTATTGCGCTTACCGCCGGCGCGCTTTCTGGGCCGGGGTCTGGGCTGCCCTAGCATTTTTTGCAAATCCCAAGGCGCTGTTCGTGCTAGTCGTGTGCGCGGTCTGGCTTTTTCCCCAACTGCCGATGCTTGCCGCCGGATTCGTGATTCCAGTGGCGATCGGCTTCGGCTGGCTCGCCGCCCTCGGCGCTTGGCCCGGCTATGTCGAGCAGGTCTGGCATTGGGGGTTCATCTATGCCCGCAATTCACCTCAGCCGCACCCGTTTGAAACCGGCGTGAGAACTACGCTTGATTGGCTCGGCTTCCAGGCGGCGCTTGCCGTGGCTGCCATTTACGCCTTCCTACGCCTCAAACACGATGTCCGCTGGAGGCTGGGGGTTTGGCTGATTTTCTCATTCGCCGCCGTCTGCATGGGCCTGCGCTTTGCACCCCATTACTATTTGCAATTTTTGCCGGCATTGGTCTTCGTTGCGGCGCGCGGAACGGCCCTTGCTCTGCTCGAGCGCAAAAGGACTGCTCTAGCCATTCTGATCCTGCTATTGCTGGTGCCTGCGGTGCGGTTCGGTCCGCGTTATGCACTGCTGACGCTCGATAACATCCACCATCGCGAGCCGCGCTGGAACGACGTGATACTGGATCTCGATAGCCGGCAAGTCGCCGCGGAAATCCGCGCTCTGCGCCATCCTGGCGATACGCTTTTTGTATGGGGTTACCGGCCCTCAATGTACGTTTATACACGCATGCTCCCACCCGGGCTGCTTTGGGACTCGCAGCCGCTCACGGGCGTTCCGGCCGACCGCCATCTGCACGCAACGACGGTCGTCTATGGCGGCGAGGCAGCGAGCAACCGCGAACTGCTCATCCATACCCACCCAACGTTTATCGTTGACGGGTTGGGTCTGCTCAATCCGCGGCTGGCACCGTCGGTATACCCGGAAGTTCGCGCCTGGCTGGCGCACTACCGGCTAGTAGCACGAACAAAGCTATCGTTGATTTACCAGAAGAGCGGAGAAGCTAGACATTCGCCGAGAAGCCCTTTGCCTTAATCTCGGCAGCGGTGGCCCACTCATCGGCTTCCTTTTGGGCCTGCTCTTTGGTGATGCCATAGCGTTCCTGGATTTTACCCACGAGCTCGTCCCTCTTGCCGTGCAGCATCGTGAGATCGTCGTCGGTGAACTTACCCCAACGTTGTTTCAACGATCCTTTCATCTGCTTCCAATTGCCTGCCACTTGATCCCAATTCATATCTGTAATCTCTCCTTCCAACTGTCTGAAGGCGCCCGGGAGGCAAACATTTCGCGGAAAAGAAAAAAGGGCGGCCCTTGCCGAGCCGCCCGGAGGAGGTTTTACCAGATGAACAGTGAACTACCTATTGCTTATCGGCAGATGCCTTCAATTTTTCACGCTGTTCTTTCAAAATCGCTTTCCGGCTGAGCTTGATCTTGTTGCCTTCAAGCGCCAGCACTTTCACCAGGATCTGATCGCCCTCTTTCAGCTCGTCGCGGACGTTCTTGATGCGGCTTTCCGAGATCTCGCTGATGTGCAGCAGGCCATCGGTGCCGGGGAAAATCTCGACAAACGCCCCGAAATCGGCGATCCGCACGACTTTGCCTAGATAGGTCTTGCCCACCTCGGCAACAGCGGCGATGTCGCCCACCATTTGGAGCGCGCGAGCCGCCGAGTCGCCGTCGGAGGCGAAAATATTCACCGTACCGTCGTCGGTGACGTCGATCTTGACGCCGGTTTGCTCGATGATGCCCTTGATGACCTTGCCGCCGGGGCCGATCAGCTCGCGAATTTTGTCGGTTGGAATCTTAGTTGTATAAATACGCGGAGCATAGGGAGACAACTCGGCACGCGGGGCTTCCAGCGTGGCGAGCATCTTGCCCAGAATCTCCAGCCGACCGCGCCTCGCCTGTTCCAGCGCCTCGCGCATGATATTGGTCGTGACGTTGGGGACCTTAATGTCCATCTGCAGGGCGGTGATGCCGTTTTTGGTTCCCGCGACTTTGAAATCCATGTCGCCGTAATGGTCTTCGGCGCCGGCGATATCGGTCAAGACCGCGTAGCGATCGCCCTCCATCACCAGGCCCATAGCAATCCCCGCCACCGGGGCTTTCATGGGCACGCCGGCGTCCATCAGGCTGAGAGCTCCGCCGCAGACGCTGGCCATCGAGCTAGAACCGTTCGATTCCAAAATGTCGCTGACGAGACGCAAGGTGTAGGGGAAATCGGCTTCGCTCGGGATCATCGGCGAAAGAGCCCGCTCGGCGAGGGCGCCATGGCCGATTTCGCGCCGCCCCGGCCCGCGCATGAAGCCGACTTCGCCCACGCTAAACGGTGGGAAATTGTAGTGCAGCATGAAGCGCTTCGAGGTTTGGCTGAGGTCGAACATCTCGATGCGCTGCTCGTCGTCTTTGGTGCCGAGCGTGGTGCTGACCATGGCTTGGGTTTCGCCGCGGGTGAAGATGGCCGAGCCGTGGGTGCGGGGCAGCGCGCCGACTTCGCACCAGATGGGACGGATCTCGTCGAAGGCGCGGCCATCGGGACGGCGGCGGTCCTTCAGCATCTCGTCGCGGAAGATGCGCTCTCTAAGGTACTCGAATACTTTCGCGGCTTCGGCCTGTTCGGTTTCCTCCGTGAACAGTGCCAGCGCCTTTTCCCTCGCCGCGCCCACGCGGTTATGGCTTTCCGCCTTGCCGTGCTTCTTGGTGTTCAGCGCATCGCTCAGTTCGGCGCGAACCGCGCCGGAAATCTTCGCGAGCATGGCTTCGTTTAGCGCTGGTGAAACGTATTCGCGCTTTGGTTTTCCGGTAAGCTTCACCAGCTCGCGAATACCCGCAACGATCTTCTTGCAGCAGTCGTGGCCGAACTCGATCGCCTCCAGCACTTCGGCTTCTGTGGCTTCGTTCGCGCCGGCTTCGACCATGACAATGCCTTCGTCAGTGCCCGCGACCACAATGTTCAGGCGCGCATCTTTGGTTTCCTCGTAGCTTGGGTTGGCGCGAAACGTTCCGTTCACCAGCCCTACGCGCACTCCGCCCAGCACATGGTGAAACGGAATATCGGAGATGGCGAGCGCGGCTCCGGCCCCGACGATAGCGAGCACGCTGGGGTCGCGTTCAGGATCGGCCGACATCACCATGGCAATGATCTGCGTTTCGTGGCTATAGCCGTCCGGAAACAGCGGACGGACCGGCCGGTCGATCAACCGGCTGGTCAGAATTTCTTTCTCCGAGGGACGGCCCTCGCGTTTAATAAAGCCTCCCGGAAACTTGCCCGCGGCGTAGGTGTATTCGCGGTAATCGACGGTGAGGGGAAAAAATGCGGCTCCGGGCTTCGGCCTTTCCGCCGAGCATGCGGAGACTAATACCACCGCGTCTCCGGAGCGCACGACAACAGCCCCATGGGCCTGTTTGGCAATTTTGCCGGTCTCAAGCGAGACCTTCGACCCGTGCAGGTCGATCTCAACTGTATGTGACATGAATGATTCCCAATTTAACTGGGATTAAGTGAGGACTTAGAATTGCGAAGGATAGCCGCCCACCGGGGCGACACTGCGCGGATATCGTTTGCTAGCGCCGGATGCCCAGGCTGTGAATCAGCGCCTGATAGCGCTCCGGAGAGCGATCTTTCAAGTATTTGATCAGCCTGCGCCGCCGGGCCACCAGGGTCAGCAGTCCGCGCCGCGAATGATGGTCTTTTTTGTGCAGTTTCATGTGCTCGGTCAGCGATAAAATACGCTGGCTCATGAGCGCAATCTGCACCTCTGGCGAACCGGAATCACTCTTATGCGTCCGGTACTTGCCGATAATCTGCGACTTTTGCTGCACCGCCAGGGCCATGCTAGAAAACGATACTCCTCGTCTTTACCTTAATCTCGATTTTTTACTGACTTCAGGGTAGCACAATCCCGGGTGTCCGCTCGCCAGGTATTTCGCCGGGAATGCCGGGGTCACCGTTTTGCGAACAGCACCTGAGCGCAGCTAATGCGGTCTTCTTCAAAACCGACCGCGGAGGCCGCAAGATAGAGAAGCCAAGTTCGGTAGGTTCGTTCGCCGGCGATCGATTTGCAGGCCTCGACATTTCGCTCCAGATTCTTCACCCATTCGCGGCAGGTCAGCGCGTAGTCCAGACGGAGGTCTTCGATTCCAATAACCTCGAAACCGGCGCGCTCGCCTTCGCGGACGACGTCGTGGAGATGCACGAGTTCGCCACCGGGGAAAACATGCCTTTGGATGAAGAAGGTGTCGGGTCCATCGTGGCCACCGGGCGGACGCACCACGCCGCGGTTCAAAAACAGGCCGTCCTTTTCGAGCAGCCGGTGAACGGTTTCTAAATAGCCGTGCAGACGCTTGCGGCCGACGTGCTCGAACATGCCGACCGAGGCGATTTTGTCGAACTGACCCTTGAGATCACGGTAATCGCGAAGATCGACCGTGACACGCCCGGCGAGCCCGCGGGTTTCGACGGATTGGCGCGCGGCCTCCAATTGCTCGCGGGCCAGAGTGCAGCCGAAGGCGTTCACGCCGAAGTTTTCAGCGGCGTGGACCACCAGACCGCCCCATCCGCAGCCGACATCGAGGAAGCGGTCGCCGCGCCGCAGCCGCAAGTCTTGACAAATGCGATCGAGCTTTTCCCGCTGGGCATCTTCGAGCGACATCGCCGGATCGCCGAAATGCGCCGCCGAATACATCATATGCGAATCGAGAAACTGGCGGTAGAACTCGTTGGAGCGGTTGTAATGAAAACCGATATCGCGCTTGGCCTCACCGCGGCGGCCGGCAAAAAGGCCGATCCTCAGTCGCTCCAGGCGAGCCAGCACGGTGAACAGCGCGGCGCGAAATTTGTCGTGAGGCTGCCCCAGAAAGAAGCGAATTGCCGCGAAAACATCGCCGCGAATGGCATACTTGCCATCGATGAAGGCCTTGGCTGCGGAATAGGCATCCAGCTTCAGGTATTCGTGCGCATCCGTACTGCCGGCTGCAATGATTGCAAACCGGCCATTGGCATCCGAATAGCAGTTGGAGAGGCCTTGAGGCTGGCTAATCCAGATGTTTTCCGTTTGCTGTTCCGGCTTTTCAGTCTGATGCTGAGGCGCGCTCGCCATTTCCACCTCCATTTAGATAGATGCTTTTACCGCTCTGAGTTTCGCATGGGCAAAGCCGCGGAAAGCCGCCGCGGTCCGTAATCTCGCTAAACGGACGATTATGCAACACTTTTGCTGCATGCGCGCCGCGTTTACGCCAGGGTGGACTGGCTAGCGGCAGACGCGCGGCGAGCTTCCGCCTGCTGCAATTCCAGATCGTTGGCCACCATTTCGCGAACAAGCTGGGGGAAAGCGTACGTAGGACGCCAGGCGAGCACCTGATGCGCACGCGAAGCATCGCCGATCAGCAGATCGACTTCGGCAGGACGGTAAAACTGTGGATCTTCACGCACGAACTCGCGATAATCCAGGCCCGCCTCGCCGAAGGCCAGCTCGCAGAAATTACGCACCGAGTGCGTTTCTCCGGTAGCGACGACATAATCGCCGGATTCGGGCTGCTGTAGCATCAGGTGCATTGCGCGGACATAATCGGCGGCGTGGCCCCAATCGCGCCGCGCGTCCAGGTTGCCGAGGCGCAGTTCGGTGGCGAGACCCAGCTTAATACGCGCCACGGTATGCGTGATCTTGCGGGAGACAAACTCGAAACCCCGGCGGGGGCTCTCGTGGTTGAAGAGTATCCCATTGGAGCAGTACATTCCGTAGGCTTCGCGGAAGTTGAGGCTCAGATAATACCCGGTGACCTTGCTGATTCCGTAGGGGCTGCGCGGATGGAACGGCGTGGATTCGCGCTGGGGCGTTTCGCGGACTTTGCCGAACATCTCGCTCGACCCGGCGAAGTAAAACTTGCACTCGGGCTGGAGCTGGTGCAGCGCGGCGAGCACATAATGCGTTCCGTTGGAATTGGTGTTCATGGTGGAGAAGCCGTCTTCGAAGCTCTCCGCGACAAAACTTTGCGCCGCCAAGTGATAGCACTCGTCAAAGCGGTGGCGGCTGAAGATGTGAAACAGGCTGGGATAGCTTTCGAGCGTAGCGGGATGCAGAACGATGCTCTTGCGGATGTGCGCAATACGCCCCAGCCGCAGATCCGGCTGCTCCAGCGCGACTCGCCGCACGAGGCCGTGGATCTCGTAGCCCTGCTTCAGAAGGTACTCGGCCAGATAGCTTCCGTCCTGGCCGGTGATGCCTGTGATGAGAGCGGTTTTCACTATAAGGGGCAGTGTAGCAAAAAGAAGGGCGAAACCGGGCGATTCAGAAAAGACAGGAAATGTTTTCGGTGGCCGCGCTAAGCACTTTTGTTTCATGGTGCTGGAGGTGGGGGTCGAACCCACATGGAGAGTGAACTCCGCGGGATTTTGAGTCCCGTGCGTCTGCCAGTTCCGCCACTCCAGCGCGCCGGAAACAAAGAGAGTATAGCAGCCTCAGGCTGGGGACACAGGCGGCTTCCCGGCATGGTATACTCCGGCCCTAGGTATGCAAACGCGAATATGGAAGCGGGTCTTTTTGCCGGCTGCAGCATTGGCGGCATTTTCAACGTTGGTCGGGTGCAGCAGTTCCTTACATAGCCCCACGGAAAAATACATTTTGGTGACGACGAATAGACAGGTGTCGTACTGGAACGAGGCTTTCGCCGGTCTGAATAAAGCCGCCAAGGAAATGGGCGTGAAGACGGAGATGGTCGGGCCAGAAAATTACGATCCGCAGGCGGAGCATCAGGCGTTTCAGCGCGCCATCCAAGAGAAGCCCTCCGGAATCATGGTCTCGGCAGCCAACGCGGCTCTCATCACACCCGATATCAACTCCGCGCTGGCACAGGGAATACCGGTGATCACGGTGGACTCCGACGCCCCAGACAGTAAGCGGCTCTTTTTTCTCGGAACCGATAATTACAAGGCGGGAACGTTAGGCGGCGAACTCGTGGTTAAGCTGCTCAACGGGAAAGGGAATGTGGCCATCATGACCATACCCACCCAGCCCAATTTGCAAGACCGGCTGCGAGGGTACAAGGACATTTTTGCGGAGCACCCGGCCATCAAGATATCGCAGGTCGTCAACGTTAAAGGCGATCCGAACGTGGCCTTCGATGCGACTCGCAAGCTTCTCGCCGGCAAGCCAAAAATTGACGCCTTTGTGTGTCTCGAAGCGATTTCGTGCCCGGAAGTCGGCGAAGTTGTGAACCGCTCCAATATGGGCGGCAAGGTCACTATCGTCGCCATGGACACCAACAATCTGACAATCAACTGGATTCAGAAGGGCATCATTTCAGCGACGATTGCACAAAAACCTTTCACAATGGCTTATTATGGAGCCAAACTGTTGGACGATCTGCATCACCACCCGCCCACACCGCTGACCGCCGATTGGGCGAACAATCCGACCGCGCCGATCCCGACCTTTGTGGATACCGGGGCATTTATCGTGGATAAGCA
>DASVGP010000043.1:0-2705 GCA_036379475.1 Bryobacteraceae bacterium
TCGCGGGCACGCCCCAACCACCCGACTGCCATTCCCGTCGCACATGGACCGAACCGCTCTTGGCGGTGCTACCGGAACGGCATCCGCTCGCCAAGCGGTCAGCCGTCACATGGCCCGATTTGGCAGGCGAGACGTTCCTTGTCCGGCATGGCGGCACTGGACCGCAGGTTCATAGCCATATCGTGCTACGCCATGCCGAGCGCTGGCCTGCGCCGTCGATCCTGCGCTTCGACGTGGGGCGTGGCACCCTTTTGTCTTTGGTCGGACAGGGCTTTGGCATCACCATCGTCGGCGCGGCCACGGCGCTGTTGCCGACAAACGGCATTGTCTTTTTGCCCTTCACCGACGAGCCGGAGCCGGTCGCCTTCTCGGCTGTCTGGTCGCCGTCCAATCGCAGCGCGGCGCTTCGCAACCTGCTCAGCCTCGCCAACGACATGGGCCGGAAGGTCTGCACGGACTACCGTTCGATACTACCACGGATAGCGAAGGCGTGAGCGACAAGTCCACCGGCACCGTACAATTATCCAGCAGCCAGTTCGCTGTGGTTGAAAAGAGCCATAAATGCACCCTTGTCCCGTGGCGGCCGGTCATCAACCGCCAGCTCAGCAGCGAGGTCTGCGCGGGCAGATAGGACCGGCGCTATAGGATCAATGCTCTATTCGACCTTCCTCTCAAAAGCGTTATCTGACCATCGTTGCGTAGCGAACCGAAGTGTTTGCGGAAGCACAGTCCGGGACTGTTACTGCCATCGCCGGAAAGCGACACTTGCATTAACACCGCCAAAGCCGAATCCGTTGGAAATGGCATGTTCCATGAGAATGGGCCGCGCAGATTGGCGAACGAGGTCGATACCAGCGGCAACAGGATCGGGGGTTTCTAAATTTCTCGTTGGGGGAGCAATTTGATCGCGCAAAGCGAGCACCGTGAAGATTGCCTCAATACCGCCTGCGGCACCAAGTAGGTGCCCCGTAGCCGATTTCGTGGCGCTTACGACCACATCATGATTGCCGAACACGGATTGTATCGCGGCAATTTCTCCTCGATCTCCTACGGGGGTGGAGGTGGAATGTGCGTTCAAATGTTGAATATCGATTGGTTTCAACCCAGCACTGTGGAGTGCAATTCCCATCGCACGGGCCGCGCCTCGGCCGTCATCTGGACCGGCAGTCATATGATGTGCATCGGCGCTTGTGCCGTATCCCACCAATTCCGCTATGGGCTTGGCACCCCGAGCGAGGGCATGTTCTAATTCCTCTATGACGATCAGACCCGCCCCTTCAGACATTACGAAACCATCGCGCCCGGTGTCGAACGGCCTCGACGCCAGTTCCGGGGTAGTATTGTAGCCGGTGGATAGTGCTCGCGCGGCAGCAAATGCCCCAAGACTAACCTTATCAATGCATGCTTCTGCCCCGCCGCACAGAGCGATGTCGGCCTCGTTAGAGCGTATCAGCCGCGCGGCGTCGCCGATGGCTTGAACGCTGGCAGCGCAGGCGGTTACAGGCGTGCCAATAGGACCTGTAAATCCATGCCTGATGGTAACATGTCCTGCCGCGAGATTGGCCAGAAACGATGGCACGGTAAAGGGTGATAGCCTCCGTGCTCCCCGTGTATCCGTTATACGAACTGCTGAAGCAATTGCAGGAAATCCGCCTATACCAGAGGCAATAATTGTCGCCGTGCGCTCACGTTCGTAGTCGCACGTAGGATGCCATCCCGCCGTTTCAAGAGCCTCCATCGCGGCCGCTAGTGCGAACAGAATGAAGCGATCCATTTTTCGTTGATCCTTTGTGTCAACGATCACATCGGGATCGAAACCGGCTTCGGAATCTTCAATCAGGCTGGGAACGAGTCCTCCGATTTTCACCGGCAAGTCGCTGGAGATTTCATCGGGCAAACTCCTAATTCCTGATTTTCCTTCCAAGAGCCTTTTCCAGCTTGTTTCGGTCCCGGAACCAAGAGGGCCCACCAGACCCATGCCGGTTATAACAATTCGACGCATTTGATTATTCCGCTTTTTCTGAGTTTACCCGCTTCACACGGTTTATGACGCGCATCGTTTCTTCCGTTGCCGCTGGGCCTGCTAGAAGAACCGTGTTTTCAGGAGTGATTTTTTCTCCAGTATCCGCATCGACTATGATGGCGTTTCGTTCCCTACCGGTTTCCCTGTCGCCAAGGCGCATGGCTATTTCATTGGGCGCAAGATTCCGGTTTCCCCATGCGAACAGGGCGATTGCTACCGGATAGAAATCTCGCCCTTTGTCGGTAAGGACGTATTCAAATCGAGGCGGATGATCATTGTATCGTTGCCTTTCAAACAACCCTTCGGCTGTGAGATGTTTCAATCGCCTCGCCAAAATGTTCGCGGAAATACCGAGATTCTTCTCGAATTCATCGAATTTGCTAAGCCCTTGGAAGGCGTCTCGCAGGATCAGGATGCTCCACCAGTCACCGACGCTTTCCAGCGCTCGGGCTGCGGGACACTCTAATGACAGAAAGCTTGTTCGTTGCATGACACATCCATAATGGTGTAACTTCCATCATGCAAGTCACTTGTGCGTAGTAGGCGACATAGAGGGAGGGGCAATCCAATGCGTCATTCTAAGGAAGCCAAGCAACTGCGTCCGCTACGGCGTGCAATGAAGCACTGTAGTGGCATTTGAGCGATGCGACGGCGGCGATCAGCACCGATGAATGGTTGCCCA
>DASVGP010000044.1:0-13645 GCA_036379475.1 Bryobacteraceae bacterium
ATCGAAATGCAAACTAAGCTTCACCGGCAATTCGACCTGCTGCACCGGCAAGGCCGTCGTTGTATCGATCACTGCAATGCTCTGCTCCTGAGGCTGAAAAAGCAGTTTCCCATCCGCGCTGAACTTCTCGCCATCAGTCGGATTCAGTCCCAGCGTGAAAAACTGATTCTTCCCGATGTAGGCTCGCGGATTCGCTTGGGAATCGAAGAAAACTCCTCCCGCGACCAGATCCTGCCCGTCCGGCGAAAAAGCCATATCGGTATCGGAACCGTCAACGCCGGGAACATAACCGGCTTCATCGGTCGCTGTGGAAACCTTGTATAACAAAGCCGCGACGCCATTCGTCGCCATATAATACACGTTGGCGTTATCCGATGAAATCAATACGTGCGAATTGTATTGATCGGATTGATTGACGGTAAGCGGTCCCGAATACGGAGTCACGACGCCCGTGTTTGAGTCCAGCTTGTGAAAAGCGTCACCGCCATAGCTGTTCGGCTGATAGCTCGCATAATAGACGATGCCTGCATCGGAGATAGCCAAGCCGCTGGGGAAAGAACCTGCGTCCTTGCCTGTCGAAGGAAGAACGAATGTTTGTATGGCCGCTAGATTATCCGTGCTTAGCACGTAAATCGAATCCGTGCCATCGTCCGATACCGCCAGTTTGGTGCTGTCGGGCGACAGCGCTATGCCTACCAACTCTTGCGTTCCGCCGCTCGGATTCGGAAGCGCGATGGACGCCTGCCAGCTCAGGCTGGCGCGTGAAAACACCTCGATCTTAGTCAGATCGGCGAAGTAGTACAGCTCGTGCTTCGCGTCATAGACTCCTTCCGCCAGACTCGCGCCCGGCAGCGGGAACTTCTGAATCGCGGGCAAGTAGGTGATGGGCGTCTGCGCGGTTGTACTTCCGAACGGGTTGGAGATGGAAATCGGCGCGCTGCTTCCCGCTAGCCCCGGCGGAATGGTGAACTGCACGATTTGAATCGGCACGCCGTCCTCGCCGTTCTGACCTTCCATAAGGGATGTAATGGGGACCGATTGACCGCCAACATCCACTTCTAGAGTCGGCTGTGCTGTATTGCTGGCAAACCCATATCCCACAAGCGTTGCCGTGCCGCCTCCTTCCGCTGTCGAAATGGTTCCCACTTCCTGAGTAATGTAAGGGCCATAGCTAAAAGCCTTAAAAGCGGTGAGAAATGCGCCTGCCGATGTACTGATCGCCACGTCCACCGGCCCTGGTGCGTGCGGAGGCGCGGTGGCAGTTACCGAACCGCCGTCCTCCGCCGTTGTGAAGTTCGCAACCGGCTGACCATCGAAATACATCGCCGTCGCCTTTTGGCCGGCCGGTGTACTGTTGAACTGCACCGCGGTTCCACCCGTGGTTGGTCCTACATTCTGGATCGTCACGTATGGCCCTCCCATGGAGGATCCTAGTAAGTCCGGAGGCGAGTATGATGTCGTGTTGAGCGAAGACACATCCGCAAATCCGAATCCTCCGTCGGCGATTCCTCCGGCTAACCCGCCGATCAGCCCCGTCCCATCGATCGCCATAGGAATTAGATCGGACATGTTCGCCACAGGCACATTTGCCCAGCCGAGGAAAGCGTGGGTGCGCCAGTTGTAAGCCATAACAATTCCCGCCTTGAACCCGCCGGGGACAATGTAAAGCGCATTGCCAACTTCGCTGAGCACGCCAGTGTCGGCGCTGAGGTACGTCGGGAACGTGAACTGATCCGTGATGGTCATACTCGAGGCGTCCCAGATAAACACGTTTCCGCCGCCGAACGTGAGAAAATTCCCGCCGTCCGGTGTCGGCAAAACTGCCGTTCCGCCCTGGTACCCAGGCTGCGCGTCCGCGCTTGTGACTGATTCTCCCGAGCTTGGATCGAACCGGCAAATGGTCGCGTCGCTATAGCCGCCAAGAAAAACTTTCGTGCGTGCGGCGTTGAGCGCTATGTGTCCGATATTCGCAAGCGACCCGCAGACACGCTGACCTGCGAGTGAGTCCTGTTCACCCTCGGCGGTGATGTATTTGGTAAGCGAGTTACTCGTTCGATCCCAAACGGCAAAGGACTCATATCCCCCGGAAATGAAAGCGGGCACTCCGACTGAGCGCCCCAGCAAAACGAGCCGCCCGTCCGCGAGTGCGAAGGCGCCATAGGCCCGGTACCCATCGGATCCTATCGTTGCGGCCGGGATTCTTTTCGTCACCGTCAGCGCATTCGGGTCCACGACGTAAATGTCTCCCACCTTCGTTCCTACGTAGATGGCGCTCCCGTCCGGTGTCTGGTCCAAAAACATTGGATTTGGCACTGCAATCGTACCCAGTTGCGTTTCCGTTTTCGCGTCAAATACGAAAATGAGGTTTTGAAATGAGTCTGCGAAGAAGAAGCGTTTATACGCAGCGTTATAGATCGCCACAGGTCCAGCCGGCACCAGATTGAAACTGAGGGATGCTGTCGGAAAATACCGGATACGGCTGCTCTGAATGGCGCTCTGGATCTGGACCGCCGCGCTCGCCGAATGGCTGCGCGAGCCGGAGACCCCGGTGAAGGTCACAGTCATGTTGCCGGATGCCCCGGTACTCGCTGCCAAAGTCACGGTCTTTGACGTACCGGGATAAATGAGAAAAGAAGCCGGCAACGCACTGACCGAGGAGGGCAATCCGGCGACGGTTACCGTAACCGCCGAGCTAAAGCCGCCCGAAGCAGTAATCGACACAGTTACGACGGCCGACCCATTTGGTACTAAAGGTACTGGGTCCGGCGACACTGCAATCGAGAAATCTCCGGCGGTTTGTGGCGTCGGGGTAAGCGTAATGGTCGATGATCCTGTGCTTGTCCCATCCCCGCAACTTATAAGAAACGCTAAGAAGATCAGCAAGATCGGTAAATAGAGATAACTGCCCCTGAAGCGCATCGCCCCGACACCGTATCATAAGCGCATCCGAAGGTCAATAACCACAACTTGTCGCAGTCATATACCCAGTGATCTTGAAACTGAGCCGGAAGCGCAAGCGCAAGCGACCTAGTGATCTGTCTCAATGAAAGTGTTACCCATCTTTCGGTTTTTCGTGGCGCACGCACTCTTGCGTGCGGGCGCCTCTGGGCAGTATCGAGACTCGTCTCGATGCTTGGCTTGGGCACAGTATCGAAATCACCGCGACAGCTCACTAGAACCCGTTGATCTACAATCCTCTCATGAGCGCACATCGCCTTCCCGAAGCGGTGAGCGCCGCTCTGCTTCTCTACATCCTGACGAACACTCTCTTGGCTCAGCCGCCGGATACCATCTCTGTCGAAGGCCAGGCCGTCGAGTCCCATCGCCTCACTCACCGTGCGATTATCCACCAGCAGCTCCCGCCGAGATACACCACCTTGAATGTTTGCTTGCAGGTCGTTGTGAACAGATCCGGCGGCGTCGATTCGGCGCGACCGGAATATCCAAACATGCGCGAAGAGAAATGGGCCAGAGATGAAGCCATTACCGCCGAAGAATCCCAGCGCTTCCGACCTTTTCTAAAGGATGGCACTCCTGTGCGCGTCACGTTCGAGGACTGCGTCTGGATCGTTCCGCCGGTTCAATGGGCCTCGCCGCGTGTTCCGTTCCCAGCCATCCGGGATTGGGGCTCGCTGCGGGTTTGGCTCACCCGCACCGGCTGCTATGGATTCTGCCCTGAGTATTCGGTCGAAATACGCGGTACCGGCGAGGTATTGTTCGACGGCAAGCAAAACGTTCTGATGCTCGGCCATCATCATGGCCGCATTTCGGCAGCTGCGCTCGGCGATCTTCTCGCTGCTTTCCGCCGTGCCGATTATTTCTCGCTCAAAGACGAATACGTCGCGATGATTACCGACAACTCGACGACTACCACCTCCATTGAATTTGACGGGCACAAAAAGTCTGTCAAAGACTACGTCGGCTTTGCAGCCGGAATGCCGGAAATCGTGACGGAGCTTGAAAACAAGATCGACCAACTCGCCGGTACCGATAAGTGGATTCGCGAAACCCCGCAAAGCGCGCCGTCGCTGCTCGCCGAGGGCTGGGATTTTCAAACCCCGGAAAGTGGCGATCTCTTTGCGCATGCCATTCAATGGAAAGCAAAGAGTGTGGTCGATCTGTTCCTCCAGCATGGCGCTCCCACCGCGGAGCAACTGCCAATCGCGCTCGCCGCCGCGGCCAGAATCGGGAATTTGGCTCTCGTTTCCCGCTTCAGCCGGGATGCGGGCGACTTGCCCGAGCCCACACTCGCTTGCATCTTGGACGCCGCTGCGGAAAGTGGGAGTCTGCCCACCGTCCGGCTCTTAATCGCGAGCGGCGCGAAAGTAAACGGCCCTTATTGCAAAGGTGGCATGTCTCCGCTAATCGGCGCAGCCCTCTCCGGCAATCCCGCATTGGTCGATGAAATCCTCAAGTACCACCCGGACATCAATGCCAAGGGTCCAGTGGGCGAAACGGCGCTGTCGGCCTTCCTTGGGCGCAGCCTTTTTCAGTCTCATGCGCGCCAAATCGTCGCGTCGCTCATCAAAGCGGGCGCCGACGTGAATGTCCGGTCCGGTCCCGATGACGAAACTCCCATCTTTCATGCCTGCGAGCTGC
This sequence comes from Bryobacteraceae bacterium, assembly GCA_036379475.1. GTDB lineage: Bacteria > Acidobacteriota > Terriglobia > Bryobacterales > Bryobacteraceae > Bog-105. Next base: position 4,600 of record DASVGP010000044.1, read on the forward strand.
CGGGAGTAGCTCCCTTGCTGATCAAAGCAGGAGCCGATCTCAATGTACGAAATCAGTGGACAGAAACCCCGCTGATGTCCTGCACGGATTCAGATGATCTGAAAGCGTTGCTTGCCGCCGGTGCCGATCCCACGCTCCGCGACTCGCTAGGCAAAACGGCAGCCGACGAAGCACTCGAAGCCGGCGATAAAGCGGCGGCCGCTCTCCTCGAAGCCGCCGCGAAAGCCCGCAAGCACTGAAGCCGCTTCCGGTGAAATGTGGAGGCGGTAAAATCCAGCCAACGGTTCCAGGATTATTCTGCCTCTCTCCTGATTTCCCCCATGAAGCAGATCGGTGGGCAGACGATCGCTTTTGTCGTCTGCCGAAGACAGGGCCAAAAAGCCGCGCCTGGAGAAGCGGCGGTAACCGGAGAGGCTGATCGCACGGTGGCAGACCACGAAAAACGATGGTCTGCCCCACTGTCAGGCGGCTTTTGCGGCGCGGAAGCCTTCGAGGTAGTCTTCGATGGCGGAAATTGAAAAATCGAAGCCAAATGCGGCCGGGTCGAAGGGCTTGTTGTCGCGTTTGGCGGCCACGTAAAGCTTCGCGGCCATTTCGAGCTCGTGCTGTTCCTTTTCGATGCGCTCTTTCTGGAGTTCTTTTAGCTCGGCGGTATCTTTTTCACGCTGGCGGCGGAGGCGCGCTTCCTGAATGTGCAGATTGCGGAGCTGCTTTTCGTAGGCGAGAAAGGTTTCGAGCTCGATGAGGCCAGTGCGGACGGAAGCGTCCTCATTTTCGAACTGAGCGGCGAACTGGGTGCGGCCCCTGGCGAAGATGGCCATTTCGAGGGAGAAGATGCGCTCCGTGCGCCAGGAATTGTCGGCGAGCGATTGGACGAGTTCGTGCTCGCGCGTGCCGACCGGTGCAAGGTCTTTTAGAAAGCGCTGGACATGCTGTTCGTAGGCGGCGGCATCGTCAGTGGGGAGGAGAACGGTGCGGCCGGTGAGTCCGGTTTTGACAGAGTTGAGGGCGGATTTGGCTTTACCCTCGGAGGTCTTCGGCCCGCAAGACAATTGGGCATTCTGTCGATTGGCATCGATTTGGGCTTGAGAAGTAGCGGTGCTCATAAGCTGCCTGAACGTAGCATGCAGACGGGCGAAAACGAACTTTGGGGGCTGTGGAAAAGTGGCGTAAGTGGATGAGTTTGGAGGGGGAAAGATTTTTTTGTGAGGCGCGTGACCGGGAAGCTACGATCACGGAGTGGGAGTTGTGGTTTCTAGCAGGCGGACTGAAAGTCCACTGCAGGCTGAAAGCCTGCCCTACGATAAACTAGCCTGGGTTGCTACAAAGCTACTTCGGCGCGCTAACCATCGTTGTGCTGCTCGGGTTGGTGTGGACCCGTGTATGGCAAATGAAGCGAATGGCCATCAAGGCCGTACACTTCGGCAAAAGAGATAAGAAGGACTTCCTGATTCCCCCATTTGCGCTTTTTTATTTCTATGTCGTATTTTCCGCTGCATTCGATTTTCCGGCTGTAAGCAGGCAGGAGTTTTTTCGCTCCGGAGCAGTCTCCTGGCTCGGGGTGTTTTTTTGCCTCGCGGGACTGTTTCTCCTGGCCATGAGCCTTGTTTCTTTCGGGAAAAGTTTCCGGGTTGGCATCGATAGCGAGCATCCGGACAGGCTGGTTACGACCGGTGTTTTTGCATTCAGTCGTAACCCCATCTATATTGCATTTGCGCTGGTGCTGCTGGGAGAATTCCTTATCTTTTCCAATTGGATTCTTTTGGTGTACTTACTCGCCGGCATTTGGCTATTCCGACGCCAGGTATCGCGCGAAGAAGAGTATCTCAAGACGCATTACGGCGAGCAATATGCGGAGTATTGCGCTCGAGTGAGGAGATACCTGTAGCTTCGACCGCTATGTGACGTTTCGCATCTGCCGAGTTTTGATGTTCCTGCCACCCTGGAGATGCAGGAGCGGGCTTTCAGCAGCTATAATGCCCGCACGGAGGAGTCATGAGCACTGGTTCCCCAACCGCGCGGCGCGGCCACGTGTTCGCTTCTGTGCCGGGCTGGAAGAGGAGCTTCGCGCTTCTGTCGGAAGCAGCGGCTGATGAGGTGACGAGAGCTGTCGTGTTCGTCCATGGTTACAGCGGTAAGGCAAGGTCTACCTGGACCGACTTCCTGTCGCTGGTGGATGACGATCGCATCGCAGGGCTTTGGTGGGAAACATCGGATCTCTTCTTTTACGACTACTTCTGGCGGAGCATGTTCCGCCGCGTAGGAGAGAATGCCCTCGATCTCTTCCACTTCGTCCACGATGTCTTTCCAAAGCCCCCGCAGGCGCTTTTCGATGGCGGCGGGACATCGATCCGGCGCGACTTTAGCTATCGGGAACTCACTCTCGTCGGCCACTCCGAAGGAGGCGTGCTGATTCGAAAGATCATTTTGCACGCCGCGGACCGGAACGCGCCGCTGGTAGCTTGGCGTCGCACTCCGGAGGCTTCACGTCCCGCCGTGCTCCCGAAACCGGACGGCATTCTTGTCGCGAACGTGCGTCTCTTCGCTCCAGCCTTGGGCGGTGAAGCTTTGGCGGGCATGATGGGTGTGATCGCCAGCTTGCCTATCATCTCTTCTGCGCTGCATGCAAGTGCCGCGAAACTGGATCTCGCTCCTGGCGCGACTGCTATTACGTCCGCCCGCCGGTATACGGACGAATGGTCGAAGGCGGTGGATCTCGAGTGCTTCAAAGCCCACATCGTCTGGGCCGCTCATGACTTTGTCGTCGATCCCGAGAAGTATCTGGACGATCTTCAGTGCACGAGGTCACCCAAAGGAACGGACCACGCCTCGGTCTGTAAGCCCACCCGCCAGTACCCGTTTCCCGTGACATTCGTCGAGCGAGGAGTCGAGTATGACAAGTGTTAGGCAGCCTGAGTGGCAGCGCTTTGCCAGGGCAAAGTTCATCGAGGAGATGTCCAATGAAGATGCCTACCGGGAAAGTGGCCGCTCGCTGGACGTTCTCCGCAAGGTGGAATTGGATTCCGAGAGCTTCCTGCGTCTTGTTCAGAGTTTGCTCCCGACGGCCGCAGCGCTCGTGGAGCAACGAGGCTGGCTTGAGATCGGCGCTTCGATCGGGTACTTTCATACGGCTCCGCCGCTCGACGAAGCGGATCGAAGAATTATCTTCGCCGCCTCTGAGTCGTCGGAAGGCCTATGGCATCCTTGGTTTCGCCGCTTCGCTCGGTCCGCTGCCGGCGGAGACATCTCAGCGTACGTGCCGGAAACGCTTCGTTCCGCTTCGACGGCAGCACTCGGCATTTTTCAGGCAGCATTCATTTTGGCCGCGGAATTCAGGGATCCGCTGCTGGTTGCGCTGCAGCGCGCTTTGCATGATGGCACGTCCGTGCTGGACAAACCCGTCGAACCCGTGTCCGCCGCCGCGGTATTCGAAGCCATGGAAACATCTGTTGACATGAGCTGGCAGGAGCTCCGCTCTCAACAGAAATCCCCTCGGCTCGTTGCCGGTTTTCTCCAATTGGCCGGCCTCTTGGCGGCATTCGATGCTCTGTTTCCCTTCGACAACATCATTAGCGATTCTCCGCGACCCGCGACAGCTCGGGATGCGATCTCAAAAATGATGGCGAATCTGCTGATGTGGCGCCTGAACCTGTGGAGTGAAGTCGTGGTGCGGCGCTTGGAGGTGATCAGCGCCGCCTTTTGGGAATTGTGCGGCCGCGAGTTCGCCCGCTATCCGGAGTTGAGCTTCCGCTGGGCGCCCCAGGAAGCAAGGGCCGAGCTCGACCGCCTTCTCCATGCCTGGCGAGAGCGTTCGGATGTGGACCCCGGATCGCCCAGGCCCGACCTGTCCGGAATCGCGGGCCGCAAGCGCAGAACACCCGCTCCGAACCGGGAATTCTCCTTTGAAGACGAAGATGCAAATGCGGAAAGCTGAAGGCGAACGAGCTTTGACAGTGGGGTCGGTTTTTCAGGCTTTTTGATCCAGTCCAGATTTCCTGTAACGCGCTGGCCAGATGCTGGGTCGATATACCGCTGCGCCAAGCCGGAAGCAGGCAACATTTTAACCAAGATAAGTGTGGCATGTCTTACATATAAGGATTGATGGGACGTAGAATGATGAAGGAGTAGTATTTGGAAGGCGGACGGGCGATGAAGCGCGGTGGTGGGGCAGGCACGGCAGGCGAGACGAGGCGTTTCGAAATCGTCCTCGCCGAGGATAATCCTGCAGATGCCGAACTGGTACGTGAAGCTCTCGAACAGCACAACGTCCATTGCTCGCTCCACGTCATCTGTGATGGGGCGCAGGCGATGGAGCTCATCGATAGGCTCGATGCCGACCCGAAGGAGCCCCGCTTGGACCTCCTGCTCGTTGACATGCTGCTTCCAAAACGCGATGGCGAAGCCGTTCTGCGGCGGCTGCGATCTACCGAGCGGTACGCACAAACGCCGGTCGTCGTCATCAGCGGCTTGAGTTCCAGTGCCGTGGAGGAAGCGGCGATCCGGAATGCGGCAGTAGTATATTTCAAAAAGCCGGCCGCGCTGGAAGAATTTATGCGCCTGGGCTCCATCGTTCGCCAGGTTCTGGAACAAACGACTGCTAATGAAATTGAAACAGATCGCCGAGGTGCGGCTTGACCGCGCGTGGAGCGCAGGCGCTTACAGCCTTAGCACCCCGTGGAGAAATATCCGATACAGTCTTTCGCGGATTGATGGACGCAGTGCCGGCTGCGATCTATGTGACCGATGCGGAGGGCCGGCTTACGTACTTCAACGACGCCGCGGTGAAGCTGTCCGGCCGCACGCCGGAAATCGGCACAGACAAGTGGTTCGTCACCTGGAAAATGTTCCTGGCCGACGGCACGCCTCTGCCGCATGACCAATGCCCAATGGCCGTTGTCTTGAAGGGTGGCGAAGTGCCGGCCGGCATGGAGTGCATCGCGGAGCGTCCGGACGGAACACGCTTCTGGTTTACATCTTTTCCCGCCGTACTGCGGGACGCCCAAGGCCGTATCACCGGCGGCATTAACCTGCTGGTAGATACGACAGATCGCAGGAAGGCGGAGATCGAAGCGAGCGAACAGTTCCGCACCATCGTCGAAACGACGCCGGAATGCGTGAAGATCGTTGGCCCCGACGGCACGCTGCTGTTCATGAATCGTTCGGGTTTAGAGATGATCGGCGCTTCATGCGCCGAAGCCGTGGTCGGCAAAAGCCTATATGACGTGATCGCGCCGGAGGATCGCGAGCATTTCCGCGAATTCAACGAGATGGTTTGCGGGGGTGAGGAGGGCGCGCTTCAATTCGAGATCGTTGGACTGAACGGCGAGCGCCAGCACATGGAAACATATGCTGCTCCGTTGCGGCACACCGATGGAACCACAGTCCAGCTCGCTGTCACCCATGAGATCAGCGAGCGCAGGCGCGCGGAACGCAACGCTTTGTTGTTGAGTGCAATCGTCGATTCCTCCGACGACGCGATCATCAGCAAGAACCTTGACGGCGTCATTATGAGCTGGAACAAAAGCTCGGAGCGGCTTTTCGGCTACACCGCCGAAGAGGCGATTGGTCAGACGATCGCCAGCCTGATCATTCCCGACGATCGGCAAGACGAAGAGCCGGAGATTCTCGCCCGGCTCAGAATGGGCGAGCGGGTCGATCACTTCGAGACGGTGCGCCGCAGGAAAGACGGCTCGCGGATCGACGTCTCGCTCACGATTTCACCTGTGAAGAATGCCCAAGGCGTTATCATTGGTGCCTCTAAGATCGCCCGCGACGTTACCGAAAGCAAGCGTATCCGGTCGGCATTGCTGGAGAGCGAGGCCCGGTTCCGGCAGCTTGCGGATACGATGCCTCAAATCGTCTGGACAGCAGGATCTGATGGCCTAGTCGATTACTACAATGAGCGCTGGTATCAGTTCACCGGTTTCGGCCGTATTCTTCCCGCTGATGCTAACTGGGAATCCATCTTGCATCCGGATGATGTCCAACGAACGCGCGAGAGTTGGTCCGCGGCGGTTCATTCGGGACAACCGTACAATATCGAGTACCGCTTCTTTGACCGGCAGGAGAAACGCTGGCGCTGGTTCGTCGCGCGGGCAGTCGCGGTGCGTGATGTGACCGGAAACATCGTGAAATGGTTCGGCACCTGTACCGATATTGACGACCAGAAACGCGTCGAGGACGAGCTTCGCCGGGCCGACGAGGACCTTCAGCAGTTTGCTTTTTCGGCAAGCCATGATCTTCAGGAACCCTTGCGCACCGTCAAAATCTACAGCGAGCTTCTGACGAGGCGCTATTCAGGCAAACTTGAGGGCGATGGCCTAAAATTTCTGCGATATGTGACCAATGGCGCAACACGCATGGAAACGCTCGTGCGCGATCTCCTGACCTACACGCAGGTGAGGGAGTCCGATATGGGCGACAATATCTCCAATGCGAACGACGTTTTGCAGGAGTCGCTGGCAAATATTTCCAGTACTATTGCGGAAACCGGAGCTCAGATCACATCTGGCCCCCTGCCCTCATTACCTGTTAACGGCACGCATTTACAACAGCTTTTCCAGAACCTTCTTGGAAATGCGATCAAGTACCGAAGCCCGGAGCGGCCGCCCATCATACGGATCGGGGCTGAGCGGCAGAATGGATACTGGGTTTTCTCAGTGGCCGATAACGGCATTGGCATTGAGCCCGAGTACAAGGAGAACATTTTTGGGCTTTTCAAGCGTCTTCACAACAGCGATGAGTACCCCGGAACCGGCATTGGACTGGCCATCTGTCAGCGAATCGTGGATCGTTACCACGGGCGGATCTGGGTCGAATCCGAACCCGGACGAGGATCAATCTTCCGCTTTACGCTCCCCGTCTGACCAACAGTCCGCCAGCGTTCCACGTCATCTGCTCATCGTCGAGGATAATGAAGCCGACGTGTTCCTGATCCAGCAAGCGATCGAGGCGGTCAAGCTTCCAGTCACGATCCACGTCGTAAGCGATGGAAACCAGGCTGTGCAGTTTTTTGACAGGGCGGATGCCGATGCGAGCGTGCCCTGTCCTGCACTGGTGCTTCTCGATATCAATCTGCCGAAAAAGCACGGCGGCGACGTATTGAAGTATCTGCGCCAGAGCCGCAGATGCGCCAAGGCGCTTGTTCTCGTGGTCTCGACGTCCGACTCCACGCAGGACCGCGAGCAGATGAAGAGCCTCGGCGCGGACGGGTATTTTCGCAAGCCGTCCGAATATGATGCCTTCATGAAACTCGGCGAGATGGTTAAGCTCTTGCTTACCGAGGGTTAATGCCGAGGCCGTGAATTCCCAAACTGGGTCACGCGCCTGAAAAAAATCCTTTCTCCCTCCACCTTAGTCCAATGCTGTTCATTTAGGACGTGTGCACCTCTATTTAGGAGATGCCCAATCTGACATGGGAGCGTGAGCGATTACTGCCCCACTGTCTCCAAATCGCCTAATGGTACCGCTTAGTCCTTCCGATATCTAAAGAAGAGACCTTGCTCTCCGGAGCTCCTATGACAGGCGATTTTCGAGCCAGGCGAAGCCTAAGCGCACTTTGGCTAGCTCTTACGCTGGGTGTTCCGATTGCCCTAAGCGCTCAAGCGGTTTCGAATACCGACCTGGGGGATAAAACTCTGGAGCAACTGATGAACATCGAAATTACTTCGGTGTCGAGAACGGAACAGAAGCTTTCGCGCACGCCAGCCGCCGTTTACGTGATCACGCAGGAAGACATACAGCGGTCGGGCGCAACCAACATTCCCGATCTGCTGCGCATGGTCCCAGGAGTGCAAGTGGCGCAGGTGGATGCCAATCGATGGGCGATCAGCGTGAGGGGGTTCAATGACATCTACTCCAACAAAGTACTGGTTTTGATCGACGGGCGAACGGTCTACACTCCGGGCTTTTCAGGGGTATTTTGGGACCAAATCGATGTGCCGCTGGATACGATCGACCGCATCGAGGTGGTGCGCGGGCCCGGAGGCAGTGTCTGGGGAGCTAACGCGGTAAACGGCGTCATCAATATCATCACCAACCGCGCCCAGGACACGCAGGGAGGTAGGGTGGTCGTCGGGGCGGGTTCGGCACAGACCGCGGACGATGAATTCCGCTACGGAGGGAGGGCCGGCCAGCGAGGCTATTACCGCATTTTCGGCCATTACATAAGTTACGGCGATTTACCTACTGCACAGGGCGTAAGCGGTGACGATGGCTGGCGGATGGGGCACGAAGGCATGCGGGCTGACTGGAATCTCTCCGGGTCCGATTCGGTCACGCTCGAAGCCGATGTGTTCGAGACCCAGCAGGGCCAGACGCTGCTTGAAGACCAAAATGGCACGCTTGCCACCGGAACCGGCACAGTCGGCGACAGCGGCGGAGATTTTCTCGTCCGCTGGAATCACCACCTGAAGGGCGGATCGGAAACCAAGCTCCAGATCTATAACAATTCCTATTCGCGCACCGATACCGCGATGCGCGAGACCGAAAACACCGTCGATGTCGATTTTCAACAGCAGCTCGGCCCCGAGTCGCGCCAGGATATTGTCTGGGGCGCGGGTTATCGCTCTACCTATAACAGTCTGACCAATCAGTCCAGGATGGCGCCCGGCATTGTGAACAACGTGCTGGGATATGCCATTGCCTTCCAACCGCCTCAGCGGACGTTGAACCTGTTCAGTGCATTCTTACAAGACGAGATCGCTCTCGACAAATCCCTTTCGCTCACGCTCGGAGCCAAGGTCGAGCACAACGCATTCACGGGTTTCGAAGATGAACCGAGTGTCCGGCTCGCCTGGGTGCCGAGCGGTTCGCAGACGATCTGGTTCGCAGCTTCGAAGGCGGTACGCCAGCCATCGCGGCTGGATAGCGACCTGCAGGTCAATTTTCAGCCCACGCCTCTCGGCAACGGCTTGGCGCTTACCGAGCAACTGCTCGGCAATCCCAATCTTGAGTCGGAAACCATGAGAGATGTCGAGACCGGCTATCGGCTGGTTCCGAACAACCGCGTGTCCGCGGATCTGACGGCGTTCTATAGCTCATACAA
>DASVGP010000045.1:0-3960 GCA_036379475.1 Bryobacteraceae bacterium
ATCGCTCGAATCGAAAGGGAACAAGGCGGAGGTCGGAGCGCCATTACCCGACCATGTCATGCTTTTGCAAACGCGGCCGTGGCTGCCGCTGTCCGTCTTGTTGAACGTCGGGCGCGACTCGCCGTATTACAACGAGCGGAATAAGATGTCCATTTTCTATGCCGAGAGCTGGGCGCTCACCCACATGCTTGAGATGAGCAAGCAATATGGTGGTAACTTCCTTAAGTTTCTATCTTGCCAAGCCGGCGGAAAGCCATCGGCAGACTGTTTCTCATCGGTTTATGACAAAACATTGAAGCAAGTCATGGCTTCTCTTCACGCTTATATGCATCAAGCCGGGATTTATGTCGCATTCTTTCCCGTCAAACTTCCCGAGCAGTCGCTCCATCCGAACGTCGCGCCTTTAAGTGACTTACAAAGAGACCTGACCCTGGCCGATCTCCTGGCTACCCAGCCGCACCGCGCCGCGAAGGCCGAGCAGCGGCTGATCGCTCTGTCGAAACAGTATCCGCAGAACACAGATGTTGAAGAATCGCTGGGCTACTTAGCCTGGCAGGAGGGAAAGCTCGCCGCGGCGCGCGTCTATTTCGGCAAGGCGGAAAAGAACGGCTCTCAAGATCCCGACATGCTGTTTCAATATGCAGGCCTGCTGCGCGAGGCAGGGGCAAGCGATGAGCAAATCATGGATACGCTGCAAAAGGCGGTCGCACTCCGTCCCGGTTTTTTCGCTGCCGAGTTCAATCTGGGAATGGCGGCCATGCACGCAAGCAAGTGGGGAACGGCACTGGGTTATTTCACCGGAATCAAATCGGTGAAAGCCGACCGCGCATTCTCGCTGTTCTACGCGATGGCAATATGCGACTACAACCTGCATGGGTTGGATGCATCCCGCACAGAAGCGATGCGCGCTCAAAAATATGCCAAAACATCCCGGGAAAAGAGCCAGGTTGCGGGTTTAGTTGCATTTGTCGAACGGGCGGAGCAGCACCCGGCGCAAGCGCAGCCGCAGCCGCTGCCTTCAAGCATCCGGCAGACAGGGCGCAATCGACCACCCGCACAATGGTTTAGCGGCCTGCAACACGTCGAAGGCATGGTGACCTATGTCGAATGCCACGGCAAGTCACTGCGGCTGCGAGTCAAAGCCGACGCCAGGCTGATGGTGTTCGAGATCGACGATCCGAAATCGGTGCAAGTCCGCAACATGAAAAACGGCCATTTCGAGGTCACCTGCGGACCGCAAAAGCCGTTTCGCGTCGGAGTCGGTTACATAGCCAGCAAAAAGCCGAATCCGGTGGCCGGAATAGTGAGGGAGTTGGTGTTCTGAAGATCCGGCAGCGCTTATTCGTGCCGTAACTATTATCGTAGTCACTCGTGCCGTAAGATGCTCATCGGATCGATAGTAGACGCCCGGTAACTTGGCACCAGACAGGCGACAGATGCCGCGACAAATAAGAACACCGGGACCAGGGTAAACGTGATTGGATCGAGGGCAGGTACATGATACAGAAAACCGCTCAATAGCCGCGTAGACGCGAGCGCTACTGCGGACCCAATCAGCACGCCTATACCGACCAGCACCAGCCCCTCTCGTAAAACGAGCCGTACGACGGAGATCCTCGAGGAGCCGAGCGCCATGCGGATTCCGATTTCTGCCCATCTCTGCCGGACAGAGTAGGCGAGCACTCCATAAACTCCGACGATGGCCAAAAACATCGCGATGGCGGAAAACACAGTTAATAACGTCGTCTGGAAGCGGCGCCTGGCCGTAGCTTCTGTCACCCTGTCGCCCATTTGGTCAATACCCGAAACCGCAACATTCGGATCCAGACTTCGCACCGCTGCGCGGACTTCGGATATAATCACGGCCTTTGGAAGCGACGAACGGATCGAAATGTAATCATTGGCTAACGGCGTGAGGACCTGCGTCTGCCAGAAGCATCTATAGATTTGCGGAGGCGGGGCAGCATCCAGTTTCTTGGTCCGCACGTTGCCGGTGATACCGACGATCGTAGTCCACGGCAATGTTGGGTTGCCGCGAATATGACGCCCAATCGCAACGCCATTGGGGAAATAGGTTTTGGCAAAGGCTTCGTTGACTAACGCTACTGTCGGCTGTCCTGACCGATCATCCTTATTGAAGTTCCGACCCTTCAGCAACGGAATCTGCATGGCCGAAAGATAGCCCGCCGTGATCGTCCTGGCTTGCACCAGCCGATGGTTTGAGCCCGGCTGTCCTTCAATCTGAAGGAGCGTCATGCCTCCCGAGTTGCTCAACGGAAGTGCGTTAATCAGTCCGGCTGCTTGAATGCCGGGAATGGGCTTTAACTTATCCAGTAATTCGCGGAAAAAAGTCTGCTGCTTTTGGGCGGAATTGTAACGTGGATTCATTTGATTCGCGTAGAATCCGCCGCTGAGTTGGATGTTGGCGGCGATTGTGGAAGATGAGAAGCCCGTGGGGGCGGAAAGGACGTTGATATAGCTCTGCAGCAGCAGGCCGGTTCCGGTCAGTAATACGACGGTCAGCGCAACTTGTACAACCACGAGGGCATTCTTCATCAGCTTGCGTCCACCCACAATTCCCCGTATTCCTCCGGTCTTCAAGAACTCAGCCAGATTGACGCGCGCCGCCGCGAGCGACGGCAGGATGCCGAAAACAATGCCGGTCACCACGCTTATCGCGACCAGGAAAGCCAATACACGGAGATTGAGCGCCGCATCTTGCATGCGCGGGATATCGCCGGGATTGAGTGTCAAAAGCGCGTGCAGGAAGAGGTAGGCCAAGCCGATGCCTACCCCGCCCGCTGCCGCACTGAGCATCAACGATTCCGTCAGCATCTGACGGAGCAGCCGGCCCCGGCCGGCGCCCAGTGCTGCGCGCATCCCCAGCTCATGAGCCCGGTTCACAGCGCGTGCTAGAAGCAGGTTTGCGGCATTCGCGCAGGCGATTAAGAGTACAAAGGACACCCCTCCCAGTAAGAGCCACATCAAAGGCCTCACGGGGCCAATAGCGGTATTCAGGAAGGGTTGGACGACGGCGCTCCAGCCGCGCGCTGGCGGGATGCGCAGCAAATCGAACCGGGCAACAGCCGTGCGAGTCTCGGCTTCAGCCTGCTGCAAAGTGACGCCTCGCATCAGGCGCGCAAGTACAATCCCATCGACAGCCAGCCGGTTCGCCTTCTCCCGGGGGCTCAAAGCCGAGGGCACCCAAAGCTGAGCTGCCTGATTGCGTTCGTATCGACGCGGGAAATCGCTACTGTGCGGAAATCCGAAGGCTCTTGGCATAACGCCCACAATCCGGTAGAGGCTTCCGTCAAGTCGCACCGCGCGGCCTAAAATATCGGCGCGTCCGCCGAACATCCCTTGCCAAAGCGCATAGCCGATGACGGCCACATGGTTGTTGTTCGGTTGCTCATCGCCGGCGTTGAACACGCGGCCAAACTCAGGAGCCGATTGCAACGTGCTGAAGAAATCCTTGCCTACTCGTGCCGCCCAAACTCTTTGCGTTTGCTCCCCCTTCACGGTGACGTTGTAAGTAGTGGGCAAAAAGAGAGTCATATTGGCGAAGGAATGACTGCGGTTTTTCAAATCGAAGAAATCCGCAGTATGAAGCCCGATTCCCCCTGCACCCATATGGAACCGGCTATTTTCACCCCAGAGATAGACCAATCTCTGCGCGTTTCCATAAGGCAGTGAGTGGATCAGAACGGCATTTACCAAGCTGAAGATTGCCGTGCATGCTCCGATTCCCAGAGCAAGCGTCAGAATTGTTACGGATGTAAAAGAGCGATGTTTGACGAGCATTCGCAGGCCGTAGCGAAGATCCTGTAGAAGCGTGTCGAAGGAACGCCCCATTCTCGTGTCGCGAACACTCTCTTTGACCTGTTCGGAGCCTCCGAGTTCTTGGCGCGCCTCCCGCAAAGCGTCTTCCGGCTTCATTCCGCGCTGAATCTTCTCGGCCGC
>DASVGP010000046.1:0-23584 GCA_036379475.1 Bryobacteraceae bacterium
GCCGAAGCCGAAGGAGCCGGAAGCCGCCAAGGTCACAATCGACTTTCAAGGGATAGGGCAGCGAGTTCTGGCCCTGCCTATTGCGGCCGCCAACTATACGGGTCTCGCAGCCGGCAAAGACGGTGTTTTGTTTCTGCTGGAAGCCCCGCTGGTGGACCAGATGGACGCACCTGGTCCTCCCACAGCGACGCTTCGACGCTTTGATTTAAAAACCCGTAAAACCGTGAAGCTCGTGGACGGCATTACTTCCTTCTCCCTTTCTTTCAACGGCGAAAAGATGCTTTACGAACAGCAGAAAAAATGGTATATCGCCGCCACGGACAAGCCGCCGGTTTCCGGCAAGGGATTGCTGAAAACCGGGGAAATGGAAGTGAAAGTGACGCCGCGCGCGCAATGGCAGCAGGAGTACCGGGAAGTATGGCGCATTGAACGTGACTTCTTCTACGACCCGCATTTGCACGGCTTGGATCTAACTCAAGCGGAAAAGGAGTTCGCGCCTTACGTCGACAACGTCGCGAGCCGCGATGACCTGAGCTACCTCTTTCGCATAATGCTGAGCTATATGTCCGTGGGCCACATGTTCGTGCGCGGCGGCAGTGCTCCCCAAACGCCGAAAGTACAGGTGGGCCTGCTCGGCGCGGACTACGCGATCGCTCACGGCCGGTACCGCTTCCTCAAGGTTTATGGGGGTGAGAATTGGAATCCCAAGCTGCACGCACCCCTGACGGAGCCCGGCGTTAATGTGAAAAATGGCGAGTATCTGCTGGCTGTTAATGGCCGAGAGCTTCACGCCTCCGACAATGTCTATAGCTTCTTTCAGGAGACGGCCGGCAAGCAGACCGCAATCAGAGTGGGTCCCGATCCGGACGGCCGCGGCTCCCGCGAAGTTACCGTCGTCCCCATCCCGGACGAAAGCCAGCTCCGGCATCTGGATTGGATCGAAGGCAACCGGCGCGAAGTGGACAAGCTCAGTGGCGGAAAGCTCGCCTATGTCTATTTGCCTGACACGGGCGGCGGCGGCTTCACAAACTTCAACCGCTATTACTTTTCGCAAGTGGGCAAGCAAGGCGCTGTAATCGACGAGCGTTACAATCACGGCGGCCAACTCGCCGACTACATCATTGATTACCTGCGGCGGCCCGTGATGAGCGTGGTGGAGACGCGCGAGGGCAAGAGCTACTCGGAACCCGTCGAGTCCATCCAGGGTCCAAAGGTGATGATCATCAACCAATTCTCCGGTTCCGGAGGCGACGCCCTGCCCTGGTATTTCCGCAAGGCGGGCCTAGGACCGCTGGTCGGCCACCGGACATGGGGCGGCCTAATCGGCATCGGCGGCTATCCCGTGCTGATGGACGGCGGCATGGTGACGGCGCCGCGCTGGGCGATTTACGGTTTGAAAGGCCATTGGGAGGTAGAGAACCACGGTATTCCTCCCGACATAGAAGTCTGGCAAGACCCCAAGCTGATGCGCGAAGGGCATGACCCCCAGCTCGACCGAGCCGTGCAGGTAGCGCTCGGCCTTCTGAAGGAGCACCCGCCGGCCCACTATCCTGTTCCGCCTTACCCGAACTACCATCCGCATTTCCCGGCGCTCCCTTAGCGGCATCCTTGTAGAAGGCTACTTACCAGTTAGTCATTGGGTAATTCGATTTACCCGCCGCTTGCCGAAGAAAGCGCCATCTCTGTGCCTGCAGCTTCGCGGCCCGCAGCTTCGCGCGGGGAGTGGTCCGCGGGCTCGATGTTCCAGCGGCGCATCCAGAGATGGAGCGTCAGCAGCCCCCAGAGATGATAGCCGAGGTTCTCCTTGCGCGCCAGGTGGCGCTGGACAACCGATCCGATCGCTTCCGGCGCAAACACGCCCGCTCGGCGCACCGATTCCACACCCAGCGCTTCCAGCAGCAATGGACGTAGCGGACCGCGCAGCCATTCGTGAGCCGGAATATCGAATCCTTCCTTGGGCCGGTCGAGAATCGCGGAAGGAATCTTGTTGCGCATCAAGTGCCGGAGCACGCGCTTAGTCTCGCGGCCGGAGATTTTCAAATGCGGAGGCAGGCGGCCGGCAAACTCCACCAGCCGATGGTCGAGAAACGGCGGCCGCACCTCCAACGAGTGCGCCATGCTCATGCGGTCGCACTTATACAGAATGTCATCGGGAAGATAGTAATGCTGATCGGCGAAGAGATAGCGGTTCACGATGTCATCGGACGGAGCGTTGGGCAAAGCGGCGAAGAGTGCGGCCGCCGATAACGGTTCGTGCGAGTTGCCAAGCGCTTGCTGCTCGCCCGCCGAAAACGTGCCGTTCCAATAGAAATGAGCTTCATCGGCGGAGAGCAGCGTTCCGGCAAGGAAGCGCTTGAGCTTGTATTCGAATCCGATCTTTTGATCGGAAACCGGCAGCCGGGCGGCGACTTTGCTTGCGAGCCGGAGCAGCGGGGCAGGGGCGCGGCGCGCCCAGCCTGCATAGCGATCGGCCAAATACGTTTGATATCCCCCAAAAACTTCGTCGGCGCCTTCGCCGCTCAGCGCAACCGTCACACGCTGCGCCGTCATGCGCGAAAGAAACCAGACCGGCAATGCTCCGGCATCGGCGCTCGGTTCGTCGGAGTAGTAGGAAATGTCGTGAATCGCGCTAGTCAGGTCGAGATCGCCGCGCAGATCGAGTTCGTGGTGGCGCGTTCCGTAATAGTCGCGCAACAGATGGAAATAGCGGCTTTCGTCGAAGCGTTTGCCCGAGAACGAGATGGAAAAAGTCTCAAGCGGCGCAGGAGAGCTTTGCGCGGCGTAGTGCAGGATGGTGGACGAATCGAGGCCTCCGCTGGCCCAAATGCCTACCGGAACGTCGGAAACCAGATGCTCGGCAATCGAGCTGCGGAGCAGCGAATCGAGCTCTTCGCAGGCTTCTTCGATCTCCATCGGCTGGGTAGAAAAACGGTTGCTCCAGTAGCGTTCCTTGCGCTCTTTGCCGGGCGTGCATTCGAGCCAGGTGCCGGGTTCCAGCTTTTCGATGCCGTCGACAAGCGTCCAGGGAGTCGGCACGTAATTCAAGGCCAGAAAATAGCCGAGAGCCGTTTCCGAGAGCCGGCGCGGGATTTCGGGATATTCGAAAATTGCTTTCAGCTCGGAGCCAAAATAGATGCTGCCGTTGCGGCTTGTGTGATAAAGCGGCTTGATGCCGATGCGGTCGCGCACCAGCACCAGGCGGCGCCGTGACTCTTGCCAGAACGCAGCGGCGAACATGCCACGAAAACGGCGGAAGCATTCCGTGTCCCATTGGACGAAGGCGCGCAGCACGACTTCGGTATCGCAATGCGACTGGAAGCGATGGCCAAGCGCCTCCAGCTCGCGGCGCAACTCAACGTGGTTGTAGATCTCGCCGTTGAAAGCGAGGGTGCAGTCGCCGTCCTCGGTCTGCATCGGCTGCCCGCCGCCCTCCAGATCGATGATCTTCAGGCGAACCGCGCCAATGGCCGCGTTCGGAGACTCGCAAATCGCTTGCTGATTGGGGCCGCGATGATGGAGCTTTTGAGTGGCGCGCCGCAGCGCAGGAGAGTGGCCGGGTTTACGGCCGAAATGCACAAAACCCGCAATTCCACACATTTACTGGAGTTTCCTATGCACGCAAGATGAGCGCGACCTTCGATCTAGTAATGCAAGAATTTGCCGGACAGTTCGAGAGTAACACGGCACTTCTCCATAGACGCAAACCGCCGGGCCTAGGGTTCACTCGTAGCGCAGGGCTGCGATGGGATCGACCTTCGCCGCCCGGCGCGCCGGGATGTAGCCGGCAAACAAAGCTACCACCAGGAGCAGCAAAGATGCCGCGGCAAGGGTGAGCGGGTCGGTCGCGCTGACACCGTAGAGATAGCCCGCCATGAGGCGGGTCAAGCCGAGTGCAGCCAACAAGCCCAAGGCGATGCCGAGCAGAGTCACCCAGAGCCCTTCGCCCAGGATGAGACGCACCACTTGCCGTCGGCTGGCTCCAAGCGCCATGCGGATCGCCATCTCACGCGTGCGCCGCGTCACGGTGTAGGACATCACGCCAAAGATGCCCACGGCAGAAAGCACCAGAGCCAGCGCCGAGAAGATCCACAGCAGCATCATGGGAAAACGAAGCGTACCGTAAGTTTGGGAAACAATTTCGCTCATCATTCTCACTCGGTTAATCGGCTGTTGGCGATCGATGGACCGCACCGCATCGCGCAGGGCGGGGACGACGTTCATGGGCGGTAGAGCGGTTCGTACTACTAGGAATGCCGAGCCTGCCGGGTGTTGGGCGAAGGGCACGTAGATGTCGGCTTCCGGCCGCCAGAGGTCTTCGCTGCGGACGTCCTTAGCTACGCCGACGATCGTTAAAGACTGCCCGGAGGCGTGCTGGCCGGAATAGACTCGGGACAAAATCGTCAGGTGGCTCCCTAGCGGCGACGACTTCGTCCAATACCGCCGGGCCACGGTTTCGCTGACGATGGCGACGGGCGGACCGCTTGCGTTGTCGCTCTGGCGGAACGCGCGCCCCACGATCATGTGCGTTCCGATCGCTCCGAAGAAATCGGGCGAGACCGCTTTCAGCGCGGCGGTTGGCTGCTGGCCGGGCGCGGCCGGCGGCTGGCCTTGCGGGTGAAAGAAAACCCCGCCGCCGCCGCTTTCGGCTCCCGCACTCTTTACGCCGGGGATGGTTTCCATCTTCTGTAACAGCCGTTGGTAAAAATCCCGTTGCTGCACTATGGAAGCATATTTATAACCGGGCAGGCTCAAGCTCATGGTGACGACGTTCTTGGGATTAATGCCGAGATTGACTTTGGTCAGTTCGATGAACGTGCGAACGAGCAGCCCGGCGCCGGTAAGCAAGATGAGGGCCAGGGCCAATTCGCAAACCACCAGAGCATTGCGGAGCCGCCTACGCCCAACTTCAGAGGTGGTGCTCGATGCTCCTTCTTTTAACGCACCGCTCACGGAGGATTTCGACGTGACCCAGGAAGGCGCCAGCCCGAACAGCACCCCGGTTACGAGGGTAGCCGCGATGGTAAACGCCAGGACTCGCCAATCGATGTCGATGATCCTCGCGTTGGGCAGAGCGAAGCCATAGCTGGCCATGGCTAGCGTGAGCAGGCGGTCTCCCGCCCAGGCCAGCGCTAGCCCGAGCGCTCCGGCGCAAACGGCGAGCAGCAGGCTCTCCGTGAGGAACTGCCGGATCAGGCGCGCACGGCCGGCGCCGAGTGCGGCTCGAATCGCAACTTCGCGCTTGCGTGCAGTGGCTCTTGCCAACAGCAGGTTCGATACATTGACGCAGGCGATGAGCAACACCAGCAGCACCGCGCCCAGCATGATCAGCAGCGGCTTTTCCATATGACGGTGATAGGCGGCATGCAGAGGCTCCACTTTGAATCCCCATCCTTTGTCGGCGGCTGGATATTTTCGCGCCAGATTAGCGGCCAGGGTATTCATCGCGGCTTGTGCTTCGGCTACGCTGACGCCGGGCTTGAGCCGCGCCTGGGTTTGCAGATCGCGCGTGGTGGCGCGGCCCGCTGCGCTGCGCTCTTCGGGCGTCAGCACCAGCGGAACGAAAACATCCACCTGCTGATCCCAGGTGAAGCGGAAAGAGGCTGGCATTACGCCCACGATGGTGTAGCGCCGCTGGTCCAGGTCGATGGATTTGCCTAAAATCGACGGATCGGCGCCATAGCGCATCTGCCAAAGGCGATATCCGATTACGGCGACCTGGCCGTGGCCCGGCTCCATCTCTTGCGTCGTCAGCACACGGCCGAGCAGCGGCTGGATGCCAAACATCGGCAGCAGCTCAGCCGATGCCGTGACACCCACCACAGTTTCCGGGCGGTCGCCTTGCGTAATATTGAAGCGCGACCAGCGGAAAAAAGCCACATCCTGGAAGATCCCGGTTTTGGCGATATCCGCGATGTTGGGTGCCGAAACTCCGGTCTGGATGTAGCCTTCGCCCTCCTGATTGCGCCACTGTCCCAGGCCGACAAGCTGCTCCGGATTGGGATAAGGCAGAGGCCGAAGCAGTACGGCGGCTACCAGGCTGAAGATCGCCGTATTTGCGCCGATACCTAGCGCCAGAGTGACAATAGCCACGGCCGCGAAGCCCGGGTTCTTACGCAGGAAGCGAAGACCGTAGCGGAGGTCCTGGAACACTCAGAATATTGTAAGACTCGACTTTAGCCAACGGTCACAAAATGAATCCAGCGGAATCATGAATCGTCACCACACTTGTTCTCATAAATCAGCTAATCTACGTTAGAGAAAAGCAGCGGCGAGAATCGGGCGATCACACCCGCAACTCCCAAAATCAAGCAGGTCCTTGTGCGGCGAAAGGTGGTCCAAGGCCGCGCTGAGGCATAGGCCGCTCGAAGCAGCGCAACACGGTCCTGAAAAGGCCAGGAGCGATACGAAGACCAGCAGGATTTTGTCAGGCTTCTTTATCGCGGGAGCAAGACATGGATGCAGGATAGCGTTCGGACCTTGTGTACGGCTCGTCAACGATGTGTCGCAACTCCCAAGAGTGCGTAGGACAGATCGGCTCAGTTGCGCAACGCCCCGTATCCATCTTAGAATGAGCAACTCAGCAGCCAATCTCGAAACCTGCTATTCTTAGAACGTCTCTTATCCGCTTCTCGTCCTTTACTAAGTGGCTGTCGGCCACGTAGTCTCGAAGCTTCCGTTTCGTTCCTGAAGGACGGCTCGCCGATACTCGGCAATTTACGTCCTTATGAACACATTTTCGGAACTCACACTACACCCGTCTCTGCACCAAAGCCTTGCGCGCAATGGCTTTGTAAAGCCAACGCCGGTGCAGGCACAAGCCATTTCTCCCGCTTTAACAGGCGCCGATGTTGTCGCCACGGCACAAACCGGAACGGGAAAAACTCTTGCATTCTTAATCCCGATCCTGGAGAAGCAGCTTACTGCACCTGCTCCGCAGCCGGGCCCAAAGAAAGCGTCCATTCGCACTTTGATTCTGGCTCCCACGCGTGAGCTCGCGCAGCAGACCGCCGAGAGTTTCTTGAAGCTCACGCCGTTAACCGCTTTGCGCTGCGCCGTCGTAGTGGGCGGCCTAAGCGAGCAAACTCAGTTGAACTCTTTGCGCCGCGGGCCTCAGGTCGTGATCGCCACGCCCGGACGTCTGGAGGATTTCCTCGGCCGCAGGTTGATCGACCTCAGCCAGGTCTCGACGGTGGTGCTGGACGAGGCAGACCGCATGCTCGATATGGGCTTTCTTCCCGCCATCGAGAGGATTCTCTCCGCTGTGCCCAAGAAGCGTCAGAGCCTGTTCTTCTCGGCAACCATGAACAACACGGTCGAGCGGCTGATCCGTCGCCACTCCGTCAATCCGGTACGCGTTGCGGCTGACGGGATGGTCAACAAGGCCGCCGAACAAGTGGATCTGCACTTTTACGAAATCGAAAGCGACATGCGGATTCCGCTGCTGCGTCACATGCTGTCCGCCGAGGAAGGATCGTTCCTGGTGTTTGCCCGCACAAAGCGCGGTACGGACCGGCTGGCAAAGAAGCTGACGGCATCGGGCATTCGCGCTACCGCGATGCACGGCGATCGGACGCAGAACCAGCGCAATCAGGCGCTCGCCGGCTTTCGCGACGGCCGCTACCGCGTGCTGGTTGCAACCGATGTCGCCGCGCGTGGCATCCATATCGATAGCGTGGCTCACGTGGTGAACTTCGATTTGCCGCAAGCTCCCGACGATTTTGTACACCGTGTCGGACGCACCGGCCGCGCCGGGCAACGTGGCGCTGCTTCCACCTTCGTTTCGAAATCCGAGCGCGGCGAAGTGCGGCGGATCGAGCGCGAGTGCAATGTGCGGCTCGTGCGCCGCAAGGTGCTGCATACGGCGCTCGCGCAACTGGCCGAGCAGCAAAAACTCAATGAGGCAACGGTGCCTGCCTTCAAAGCCAAATCAACAAGTGGGTTCAGGCACAAAAGCCGGTTTGGAAAACACACAATCGGGAAGCTCAGCAGGAAGCCCAGCGGGAAGCAAAGACCGGCGCGTTCCTTTTAACCGCCAACTCCCACAGGAACCCGGCCGGGAGATGGGTCGCGCTCGACCGGAGCGGTTTCGGCAGCCGCCAGATAGGCGCGCAGTTCGGCGTCGCTATGCCGGGCGAAGAAGGAGCGCAGATTCTCGTCCGGATTCCTGGCGCCAAGATAAGCCCGCAGGAGGCGCTCGATCGCGGCGGGCACTTCGGTTGCCGGGCAGCGGTAGCCCAACGGACGCGCGATGGATTGAAAGGCTCCTACCGCGCCGCCGACGCAGAAATAGTATGCGTCGACAAACTGGCCATCGACCTTCAGTTTCTTGCCCTCGATTCCTATATCGGAGATCCAATGCTGGCCGCAACTGTTCGGACATCCGGTGATGTTGAGTTTGAGGTGCTCTTCGAAACCGGGCATCCGGTCTTCCAATTCTTCGACTAGCCAGCGGGCGAAATTCTTGGTCTCGGTAATCGCCAGGCGGCAGAACTCCGTGCCAGTACAGGTGATGGTCCCGCGCCGGAAAGACGTGGCGGCTACAGGCAAACCAACCTCTGTGAGTTCCTTCGCCACCGCCTCTGTATGCCGCTCCGGCACATTAACGATGATCAGGTTCTGGCTTATGGTTGTTCGCAGCTCCCCGCCGGCAAACGAATCCGCGAGCTCTGCAGCAGTGCGCATTTGGTCGGGTGTGATGCGGCCGCGCAGAACCGAGGAGCCGACATAAAAGTAACCCGGCTGTTTCTGCGCGTGTACGCCGACGTGGTCGCGGAAGACATCCGCGGGCGCGTCCTCGTGCTCAGCCGGATCCAGGTGGAACCCGATACGCCGCTCCAGCTCCTGCTGAAAACTCTCGTCGGTCCAGCCATGGCGCTTAAAGAGGTATTTCATACGGGCGCGCTCGCGATGCTCGCGCAGCTCCTGGGAATCGCGGAAAATCTGCGTCACGCCAGTGATCACGGCGGGCACCTGATTCCACTGCACAAATGCGTTCAGCCGTCTGCCGAAGAACGGCTCGCTCGACAGAGCCCCGGCTACGCGCAGCGAGAAGCCTATCTCTTCCCCGCGTTTCGTTGCGGTCAGTCCTACGTCGTTGATCTCCGGATAGCAGCACCAAGACCGGCAGCCCGCAATGGAAATCTTATATTTCCGGGGCAAATTGTAAAAATCGGGATTGCCCACAAGCATATCGGTGGCGCGCATCACCAAAGGCGAAGCGTCGCAGATCTCGTCGGCATCGACTCCGGCCAAGGGGCAGCCGGTGATGTTTCGCGTATCGTCGCCGCAAGCGGACATCGTGGTCAGCCGACAACGCCACAACCGCTCAAAAATGTCGGGCAGGGCTTCGACCGGAATCCAATGGAGCTGGATATTGTGGCGCGTTGTAATATCGGCGACGCCGCGCGCATACTCAGTCGCCAGATCGGCGATCGTGCGCAGTTGGTGCGAGTACAACAGCCCGTTCGGAATGCGAATCCGCAGCATGAAGTACGGGACTGTGCTCCCCACGCCGCCTTTGCCGCCCAGCACTCCGCGCCCGTCGCCTTGAGGATAAATGCCCCACCAGCGCAGATAGGTCCCGATCCACTCGGGAGTCATCGAGTCGTATCCCCCACGCGCGAACTCCCGGATTTCGTGCAGGCACTCCCAGGGGTTCTTCTCCTGCTTTAAGCGCTCGGCGCGCTGGGCTGCGGTTTCTTTCTGTACAGGAGGCATGGGTTTTAAAACCTCCCATTCCCGATAGACATTAAACACATTGTAGCGCAACTCGCTCCCCTATGGCTCGTAGTACCCGGTCCGGGCGATGACCCGCAGCGAAGCATCTTTGGTCTTGACCTTGACCGTATGGAACATGCGCGGCGCGTGCTGCACGTGTCGCGGATAGTAGCCGAGCAGGTACTGCGTCCGCAAGGCGTGCAGAATCTGCGAAAACGCGGCGTCCAGACCGGCATAGCCGGAGGGGTAAAAGATGCGCCCGCCGGTGGACTGGGCGAGAGTGTCCAGCGCATGCTCACCTCCGAGGTTGCGCCCCGCCTCGCTTTCGATGGGAATGACGATGATCGGATACATGACTACATCAGCGCGCTGGGCGGCCGCCAGCGCATCGCCGTAGCTCTTGTAGCTGGTCGTGTCGCCGCCATCAGTTACGACGACCATGACGTGCCGGCCTTCGCGGTTCGCAAGCGTGCCGCTGGCGAGGTAAATCGCGTCATAGAGCGACGTCCCGCCGCCGCCTTTTAGCGAGCGCAGCACCCGCTCCGCATTGCGCCGGCTGCGCGAAAAATCCAGCGCCATGTCGATGCTCCCATCGAAGCTGAACAAGGCGAAAGCATCGCCCGGATTACCTGCGTCGAGCAGCGCGGGCAGGAATTTGGAAACGGAATTCACCTCGTAGCGCAGGTCGATGTCGGTGCTGCCGCTGGTATCGATCAGGATGGCAACCGAGAGCGGAAGCGAGGTATTGCGCTCGAAGACGGAAAGCGTCTGGGGCACGCCGTTGTCAAAGACCGAAAAATCGTCCCGGTTCAGATTGGTAATAATTCCGCCGTTGTGGTCGCGCACGGAGACGAGCAGCCGTACGAGGGTGGATTTTACGGAAAAGGTGGGCGGCGGCTTGCGAGAACTCTGAGCAGCCGCGGCCGATGCCAGCAGAACCAGTAAGGCGCAAGCCTTAGGGATGCTCAGGCACGCCGGCCGGCACACGCACGTCCCACTCGCCTTCCACCCACACCGCTCCATCCTCGAAAAACTCTTTCTTCCAGATCGGAACTTCGCGCTTCAACCGGTCGATCGCCCGGAGCGCCGCTTCGAACGCCGGCCTCCGATGCGGCGCAGCTGCGACCACAGCCACGCTGACTTCTCCTATCTCCAATCGCCCGAGCCGGTGGACGATGCCAATGCGTCCCAGGCCGAACTGCGCCGCAATCTCGCCGCCGATGCGCGCCATCTGCCGCAGCGCCATTTCTTCATAACACTCGTATTCGAGATAGCGAGTGGGCCGCGCTCTGGTGTTGTTGCGAACCACGCCCTCGAAGGTGACCACCGCGCCGTCTTCCGGCCGCTGCAAGCTGCGCGCCAGCTTTTGGGCATCGATCGCCTCCCGCGTGAACGCAAACACGTTTTCCGCTCCGCCGCTCACAGGCGGCAAAAACGCAATCTCATCGCCTTCGCTAAGCGCCGCTTCCGCATTTGCAAATTCACGGTTCCTGGCAAATAGAATCGACGGACGCTTCTCGCGCAGGGTTTCGTAACGCTTGGAATAGTGCTCGAATAGCGAGCCGAGAGTGGCCTCCGGCGCCACCTCGACCAGTTCTTCGGAGCGCCCGACAATCTCTTTCAGCACGCCGAAAAACAGCACGCGCACGCGCATGCCCAATGCTAACAGAGGGCGGCGGTTCACAATGAAAGCTTAAGCATCCCATGTTTACCGGAATTATCGAAGAACTCGGCCGCGTGGTTGCCTTGGAACCGAAGCAGACCGGAGCGCGGCTCACCATCGCCTGCTCCGCCGTTCTGGCGGATGCCGCCGCGGGAGCGAGCATTGCCATCAATGGCGCTTGCCTCACGGCTGTCGAGTTGGCGCCGGATCGGTTTTCCGCCGACCTTGCTCCGGAGACGCTGAAGCGCACGAATCTGGGCGATCTTCAACCCGGCTCGGCGGTCAACCTGGAGCGCCCATTGCAGGCAAGCAGCAGGCTCGATGGACATTTCGTGCTGGGGCATGTCGATGGAACCGGAGAAGTCGTCTCGCTTGATTCTTTGGGCGATCAAAACTGGTGGCTGCGCATCCGCGTCCCTGATTCGCTCGTGCGTTATGTGGTCATGAAGGGTTCACTTGCGGTCGATGGCATCAGCCTGACAGTCGCCGAGATCGAAAGCGATCTTGCCGGGTTTACGATCATCCCGCATACCTGGGCGCATACAACGCTCCATGCCCTCAAGCCGGGCGCGCGTGTGAACCTGGAAGCGGACATTTTGGCGAAGCAAGTGGAAAAATTGCTAGCGGCCCGAGGAACCGAACCCTCCGGCGGCGCGCAGTGATTCGGCAAGCTCGGTTTCCAGCCATTCGACAGCTTCGTATTTCGCGAGCACCATCTGCGCTATGCGGTCGCCCGCATGCACTTCGTACGGTTCTTTGCCGAGGTTGAGCATGATGACTCGAATCTCGCCGCGATAACCGGGATCGATGGTCGCCGGAGAATTCGGAAGCGTGATCGCATGCTTCAGAGCAAGGCCGCTGCGAGGGCGGATCTGGACCTCGTAGCCTTTCGGAATTTCAAATGCCAGGCCGGTGCAGACGGCGCGCGGAACACCCGGCTCGAGCACAACAGGTTCGATGGAACGCAGGTCCAGACCGGCGTCTTCTTCCGGTCCGTGCGCGTATTCGGGCAGGTGCGCAGCGGCGTGCAGTTTCTTGATCTTCAATTGCATAGTAGCCTCTTGGAGGGCGGGCTTCAGCCCGCGCAGAGCTTCAGCTCCGCTTTGCCGGAATCCGCTATCATAACTTGTTCATGTCCGCCTCCAGCCCTACTCCTGGGGCATCCAATCGCCGTGTTCTGACCGTTGCGCCCATGCCGCCGGAAAAAAGCGCCTATGCGCTGGCCCGCTACAGCCGCTCGCCGGATTCGATCGCCGATTCGCTTGCCTGGGTACGCACGCACGATTCGGCGAAATTCCTCGAGAGCTTTTATTTCCAGTACGGCCACGCCTCCATCGCCGATCTCGGCCATCTGACCGTCTGTTTCGAGGGCATCTCTGAAATTGCGGCTACCGAGATCGAAGACGAGCAGCTTTGGGACGGCCAGGCGCGCAGCTCGCGCTACCAGGATTTTTCGCGCGCCGCTCCGATCGTGCCGCCGGAGTTAACCGCTGAAGAAGCGGCCCTGTATCGTGAAGCAGCAGAAAAACTGCTGCATGCCTACCATGCAGTACACGAGCGCGCTTCCGCCCACTTGCAGGAGCAGTTACCGCGCCCGGAAGCAATGAAGCCGGAAGCTTACCGGCGCAATATCGCCGCACGAGCATTCGACATCGCGCGCTACCTGCTGCCCTTCGGCATCCCCACCGGTATCGGGCAGGTGACCAGCATCCGCACGCTCGAAAAACAGATCCGCCGCTTGAGAGCTTCTGCATTCCAGGAAGTGCGCGAGATCGCCGAAGAGCTCGCTGCCGCCTGCGCTGCGCCTCCCGAATGCCTGTGGGACGAGCATCAACCTGCCGAGCCGATTGCTCCCACGCTTGCCCGCCATGCCGAGCGTGATGGTTACGCCGCGACGCTCCGGGCCGATTTGACGGAGTGGGCCGCCGATCGGCTGCCGGCGAGCGAACCGACGGCTGCTTCCGCCGTAGATCTGATTCAACCCTCCGACTTAGTTGCCGATATCTGCGCGACGCTCCTCTACCCGGTAACTACCCGCCCATATCGCGAACTTTATGAGACGGCGCGAAGCTGGTCCGCGGCCGAACGCGGCGAGCTTTTCGAAGTGGCCCTGGGAAAGCGAACCTCCCGCGACGAACTCCCCCGCCAATTTCGCAGCGCTCCGTTTGTTTTCGATTTCGTCATGGATATCGGCGCCTATCGCGATTTCCACCGCCACCGGCGCTGTCAGCAATTCCGCCAAGAGTACACTCACAAGCTCGGATTCGAGACACCGGAAATCGCCGCGCCGATTTTCGAAAAGGCGTTCGCCGAAGTCGGATCGGCTATCGAGCGCCTCCCTCAGCCCGCGGCGCAATACCTGCTGCCATTGGCATCCCGCTCGCGGTTCCTCTTCAAGATGGATTTTGCGGAACTCGATTACATCGCCCGCCTGCGCAGCGGCGTCAAAGGCCATTTCTCCTATCGCAAAGTCGCCTGGGAGATGAAACAGGCGCTCGAACGGCTCGATCCCTCGCTCGGCAAACTAGTGGAAGCGACTCCACCCTGGGTGGAAGATCCGCTGAAGCGATAGCCTACCGTTTACCGGCAGGCGGCCCGAGTTTCTTGCGAGCGAAGCAGGTCGCGACGCCAGTCTCTGGCTTCCTTCTCAGTCGGCTTTGTCTTGCGCAGGGCTTCAGACAATTCCCTGCCCAAGCAAACTCGTTCTTCTTCAGGCACCAGATGAGCGCCGGACTTGCTTGGATGCGAGCACTGGCGTATAGTATTGTCAGTTACTGAGAGGAAAGGGCCCTATGCGCTGGATCACGATGCTTCGCCTCCGCTTCCGCTCGCTCTTGCGAAGGAAAGCGGTCGAACAAGATCTCGACGAGGAGTTCCGGTACCACCTGGAGCGGCAAACAGATGAAGAGATCGCTCAGGGCAAGACACCGGAAGAGGCCCGTTATGCCGCCCTCCGTTCGTTTGCGAACGCGCAGCAGCGCAAGGAGGAATGCCGCGACAGGCGTCGGCTGAACCTGATCTCCGATCTTGCGCGGGACTTTCGCTACTCCATGCGGCAGCTACGCCGCGCGCGCGGGTTCACCGCAGCAGCGATCATCGTATTGGCGCTGGGCGTGTGCGCCAGCACCGCCATTTTCGCGATTGTGGATGCGGCGCTGATTCAACCGCTGCCGTATCCCGATCCGTCGCGGCTGGTAGGCGTGTACGAGCACGAAGTAAACTTCGAACGCTCCAACCTTTCCTACCTCGACTATCTCGATTGGAAGAAGCAAAACAAAGTCTTCACCTCGCTAGAGGTTTACAGAGACAGTGGATTCATCCTGAGTACGCTTCCGGCGCACAGCCGGCGCGTGCGGCACGCGTGAGCACCGGATTTTTTCGCGTGTTGGGCGTTACGCCGGCGGTGGGGCGGGCTTTTTCTGCCGGCGAGGACCGGCCGGGGGATTCGCACGTCGTCATACTGAGCTATGCGACGTGGCAGAAGCGATACGGCGGCAAGCCCGGCGTCGTAGGGCGAAAGGTGATCCTCGACGGAAGTCCCTATCTGGTGATTGGAGTGCTTCCGAAGGATTTCGCGTTTGCTCCGGTTGGACGTGCACAGTTTTGGGCTCCGCTCGATGGCTCAGGATACTGTGAGCGGCATCGGTTCTGCCATGATCTCTACGGTGTAGCGAGGCTAAAACCGGGCATTTCTCTCGATGTCGCGTTGGCCGACACGAAGCTAATTGCGCGGCGATTGGAAAAGCAGTATCCCGACTCCAATCGCGGCCAAAGCGCAAACGTGGTTCCTTTAACCGAAGTGATTGTCGGCCACATCCGGCCCATCCTGCTGGTCCTGTTCGGCGGAGCCTGCTTGCTGCTGCTGATCGCTTATGTAAACACAGCGAGCCTGTTGCTGGTTCGTTCGGAGAGCCGCAGACATGAGATCGCGATCCGCAGCGCCCTGGGAGCAGCAAAGGGCAGGCTGATACAGGCATTCGCGATCGAGGGATTGCCTCTGGTTGCGGGCAGCACTGCAATCGGCCTGGTATCGGCACAC
The DNA here is from genome assembly GCA_036379475.1 of Bryobacteraceae bacterium. Classification (GTDB taxonomy): domain Bacteria; phylum Acidobacteriota; class Terriglobia; order Bryobacterales; family Bryobacteraceae; genus Bog-105. Next base: position 15,420 of record DASVGP010000046.1, read on the forward strand.
TGGGCGATGCAGTTACTCACAAAACTGGTTCCGCAAGACATGATGGCGCACATGCCGTTCTTAAAGCATCTTGGCTTCGACATCAACGTGTGGGTGTTTGCCGGGGCAACGGCCTTGGCTGCCGCGATCTTGTGCGCCGTAACTCCCATCGTTCACTTTTCCTGGACGAACGTGCGCGCCGGTTTGATGGAGGGCAGCCGCGGTGCTAGCGGAAACGCCTGGCGACGGCTCGGCGCCAGGCTAATTGTGGTGGAACTCGCGACGGCCATGGTCCTGCTAGTCGGCGCCGGACTGCTGGGCAAGAGCCTTTACATGCTGCTTCACGTCAACCTCGGTATGAACCCGGATCACGTGGCGACTCTGTTGATTGGTACGCCGCAGCACGATTATGCAACCGAGCAGCAGCAAATCGCTCTTGGACGACGGATCGTAAGCCGGCTTTCTGCACTGCCCGGCGCAAAGTCCGCGGCCATCACCAGTGATCTGCCCGTAAATGGCAACGGCAACACGGACTGGATTCGGATCGTCGGCCGGCCTTACAACGGCGAGCATAACGAAGTGAACGAACGCGATGTCAGCAGCAATTACTTCAAAGCGATACAGGCCAGGTTATTGCGCGGGCGCTGCTTCACGGATGCCGAGGACCTGTCAAAGCCCAGGGTCGTGGTCATCAATCAGGCGCTGGCTCAAAAATATTTCCCCGGCCAAAATCCCGTCGGCAAGCAATTCGGCGACACAAAGCTATCGCCGAAATCCATTCGCACCATCATCGGCGTCGTAGACAATATCCGGGAGGGATCGTTGGATTCCGAAATCTGGCCCGCCGAGTACATTCCTTATAACCAATCGCCCAACAGCGAATTTGCCTTGGTGGTCCGCACTGCGCAATCACCACAGTCGGTGTTGCCTGCAATAGTAGCGTCGGTCCGCAAGATCAACCCAGGCATCGTCACGCTGGATGAGACTACGATGTTGGAACGAGTCGAAGATTCGTCCGCCGCTTATTTGCACCGTTCCACAGCATGGCTGGTTTCGGGTTTCGCTTTTCTCGCTTTATTGCTCGCTCTTATCGGACTCTACGGCGTGGTGGCCTACTCGGTGCATCAGAGGACGCGAGAGATTGGAATTCGCATGGCTCTCGGAGCGCAGCCCGTATCGGTGTACCGGATGATCTTGAAGGAAGCCGCCTGGCTGGCGCTTATCGGCATTGCTGGCGGGATCGTGTGCTCGCTAGCCGGAGCAAGGCTGATCGATCGCCTGCTTTTCGGCGTGCGCTCCTGGGATCTAGCGACACTAGCGGCGGTTAGCGTGATCCTTCTAGTGGCGGCCCTGCTGGCCAGCTATCTACCTGCCCGCCGTGCCGCATCGGTCAATCCAGTAGAGGCGCTGCGCTCCGAATAATGATGGGCTAGCGGCTTGTGGGCTGCTCTCTCAAAATCCGCACAACTGCAAGAATGGTGTTCCAGTTGCGTGTGGTCGCCGGCACACCGAACTGTTTTTCGATTTGACCCAGATAACCGATCGTCTTCATGTGGCGACGGTACTCTCCAAACACGAATTGGTCTTTCGAAGCAATGATTCGCACGTACCACTCGCCGCTCTGCGGAAGTGTGAACGGAATGTGCGCCGGACTATGGCCGGCTCTCGACAGGATACTCACGAATCGAACGATATCCGGGCGTGGCGGCTCGGCTCCAAACGGATTCTCAGCCTCCAGGCGGATAAGATCACGACCCTCGCAGAGCATGGCCTCCGCCTCGAACGGCAGCTTCCGGAGCAGTTCAGCACGGAACTCTGCTCGAGGTCCTGGTTTCCGAACGATAAACGTTCCTGCGGCCCCTACATTCACAACGTCATAGTCGCTTAGCTCCCTCGCAAGAATGCTCGGACGAAATGTCCTGTGCCCGCCAACGTTAACACCGCGAAAAAAGGCGATGAGAGCCATATTGCTACTGCTTACCACGACCTCGGCTTGAGAATGATCTTTCCCAGGTCAAAACTTTCTGGCACATTTTCGGCGCTTGATACGTATTCAGCATCATGGACTGGCTCTGGCGCGATGTAAAGTTCGGAATCCGAAGCCTGATCAAGGATCGCGGGTTCCTGGCGACCGCGGTCCTGGCGCTCGCGCTGGGGATCGGCTCGACAACGGCGATTTTCAGCGTGATCGATAACGTCCTTCTGGAGCCATTTCCTTATACGGACGCTCAGCGCCTGGTCGCGATTCAGATTCACGATTCCTCACAGCCCCAGCCTTACGGACGCGAAGCGTTTCGACAGCCGGAATTCCTCGATTACCAGGAGCAAAACCAGATTTTCGACCGCTCGATCGGCGTGTCCCAAAGCAAGGTGCTCTGGACGGGCAAGGGAGCGCCGGAGATGTTTACCGGAGCGAGTGTCACCGGAAACACATTTCAATTTTTGGGTATAAAGCCGCTCCTGGGCCGGTACGCAACTCCCGCCGATGCCAAGCCTGGAGCGCCGCCGGTATTCGTAATGAGCTATAAGCTCTGGAAAAAGAGATTTTCCAGCAATCCGGAAATTCTCGGCCAGCGCTTCACGTTGGACGGCACGGTGCGAACTTTGATCGGCGTCATGCCCAAGCGATTTGCCTGGTGGGGAGCGGACCTCTGGATACCTGTTTCGCTGGATCGCAAGGCAACCGACCCCAGCGCGCCATTTTTTTTCCTGCTCGGGCATCTGAAGCCCGGGCTGACCATTCGAACCGCACAACCGGATGCGGCCCTCCTCGCGCACCGGCTTGCGAAAGTGTATCCGAAGTTCTATCCGAAGAAATTCGACGTCCGGCTCATCACACTGGCAGACAATGTCGTGGGCAAGTTCCGGGACACGCTCTTCACACTGCTGGCGGCGGTCGGTCTGCTATTGCTGATCGCATGCGTAAACGTCGCGAATCTCCTGCTGGCGAAGGCGACCGCGCGGGAAAAAGAGTTCGCCATCCGGTGCAGCCTCGGTGCGGGGAGATGGAGGGTGGTACGGCAACTGTTAGTGGAAAGCGTTCTCCTCGGGTTCGCTGGAGCTGTCGTGGGCTGCGTGTTTGCCTGGGGCGGGCTGAAATTACTGCTGGCAGCTCTGCCGCCATTCACGTTTCCGGACGAGGCGGTGATCTCGCTAAATGTGCGCATCCTCATTGCGACCGGTATTGTGGCGCTTCTGACGGCCGTATTGTTCGGGCTGGCACCTGCAGTGGGCAGTTTTTCGCAGCATTTGAGCGAGTCGCTGAAGGCGGGCGGACGCGGAAACAGCGGCTTCCGCCGCGGGCGGTTACGGAATGGTCTCATCATTGCCGAAGTGGCGCTGGGGGTGATGCTGCTGAGCGGCGCGGGGCTCATGATGCGAAGTTTCTTAATCGAGCGAACCGCGCAGCTTGGAATCGCGGCTCCCGACAAACTGGTGATCAGCGACATCGCGCTTGGAAAAAACTATAAGACCGTTGATCAACAATCGCGCTTTCTGCGCGATTTGGTGAGCCGCCTGCAAAGTCTTCCCGGAGTTAGAAATGCATCCGGAGCGCTCGATTTCCCGCCGTTCGGAGGCATCAATACGGATTTCGACGTCGCCGGCAAGACGCATTCGGAGGAATGGAAGGGGCAGATGGGGTTCGTCGATGCCCGGTTCTTCCGCACCCTCGGCGTCCGCCTTCTGCGCGGGCGGCTGCTGACTCAGGAGGACATCCTCAACAAGCGAAAAGTCGTCGACATCAACCAAACTCTCGCCAGGAAATACTTTGCGGGCGAGGATCCGATTGGCAAACGAATCCGGCTAATCGGCCTCGAGAAAGCGCCCATCCCGGTAGCGAACCCATGGTTTGAAATCGTCGGCGTAACGTCGGATGTGAGGAATCACGGAGTAACTGACGCGGTTCAGCCGGAAGCCTATGGGCCCCTCACCATCACAGCCTTCGGCGAATATATCGTCTATCTGAGGGCGGCGGGCAATCCGGCGCCTTTAGGCAAAGTGCTGGACGGCGCAATTTTGAAGATGGACAAAAATGTGCATCCGCAGAACACGGGCACGCTCGAAGCGGATCTCGATGAATTCGAATATGCGAAGCCCCGCTTCGGGCTGGAGATCTTTTCGGTGTTCGCTGGAATAGGGCTCATCCTGGTGACGGTGGGTGTCTACAGTGTGGTTTCCTACACGGTGTCGCAGCAGAATCGGGAGATCGGCATTCGCATGGCTCTGGGCGCGACGCGTGCGAACATCATGCGGCTGATCATGCTCGGAGGGATGCGTTTTGTATTTGCTGGACTGGCTGGCGGTATCTTCGCCGGATTTCTTGTCCTGCGCTTTATGAAGAGCCAGATCTCGGGATTATCTACTTACGACCCGTTAACCCTGGCGGGAGTTGCGGTCTTGCTCGCAGCCGTTGCCGCTGCCGCCTGCTATCTGCCGTCATTGCGAGCAACCAAAGTGGACCCGCTGATTTCGCTGCGGTATGAATAAATCGTCTTACGCGAGGTTCAGCGTCTTCTTCACAGAGCCGCGCTCGGCCTGGATCTTTTTCTGCAGCAGCAGAATCGAATAGATCAACTGCTCGGGCCGGGGCGGACAGCCGGGGACATAGACGTCGATCGGAATCACTTGGTTCACCGGAACCAGCGCGTAATTGCTGAATACGCCGGTGGAAGTGGCGCAGGCGCCCATCGAAATCGCCCACTTCGGTTCCGGCATTTGGCGATAAAGCTGGCGGATGACCGGCGCCATCTTCTGCGAAACGCGGCCGGCGATGATAATCAGGTCCGATTGCCGCGGCGATCCGCGAAGCACCTCCGCGCCGAAACGTGAGATGTCGTAACGCGACGCGATCATGGACATCATCTCGATGGCGCAGCAGGCAAGGCCAAACGACATCGGCCATAGCGAGTTTTTGCGCGCCCAGTTCAGCGCGTTGTCCAGGGTGGTGAAAACGATGCTGTCGCGATAAGGCTCGCTCTCGTCGAAATCGACGCGCGAGAACAACTCGGGTGGCTGACTGATCTCGAATTTATCCGAATCCGCTGTTGTGGGAACCGTTATTCTGCCCGAATCTCTCACAATTCGATTATCCCACGCGTTCCCATTTTCCTGAATACGTAATCTAAAGACTGCGATGCCTCTGCCGCCTATTGAATGCGAACCCTCCTCCAGTTATGAAGACGCGATTGCGCGCGCCGCGGCCGAATACGGAATCGAGCGCGGCTACTGGGATATTTTTCACCAGAGACACGAGGCGTCGCCGGAGGTGCTGCGGCGCATTCTGGAAACGCTTGGCATGGATGTTTCAAGCTGGGAGGCGGTCGAACAGAGCCGAAAGGAGCGCTTCCGCCGCGAGTACATTGCGTTTCCGAGAACCGTAGTGATCGGCGAATCCGAAAAATGGGCGCCGCTCACATTGCCCGAGGGCGCATCCGGATCAATCCGCTATGAACTCGTGTTGGAAAGCGGTCAGGCCGTTGGCGGAGAGATCGATTTTGATCAGCTTCCGCGGGAGCGGGAGGTACACCTGGAAGGCCGCTGCTTTGTGACGCGGCGGCTGCTGCTTCCAGCGGAGACTCCGCTGGGCTATCACAAATTAAAAATCGGCATTGACGGGCGCGCGGCGGGCGAATGTTATTTGATTGTCTGCCCCGACCGCGCCTATCTCCCTGAACACCTCTCGAACAGTCGTGCCGCCGGTTTCAATGTCTGCCTCTACGGCGTCCGCTCCAGCCGCAATTGGGGCTGCGGCGATTTCACCGATTTGCATCCGCTCATCGATTGGGCCCGGGAGACCGGCTTCGCTTTCATCGGACTGAATCCTCTGCACGTGTTGCACAATCGCGTGCCGTACAATACCAGCCCTTATCTGCCGCTCTCCATTTTCTACAAGAATCCGATCTATCTCGACATCGAAGGGATCGCCGAATTCCGCGCCTCAGCCTGCGCGCAGCGGCTCGGCGAGTCGCCGCAAATTCGCGGCCTGATCCAGAAATTGCGCGATGCGGAATTCGTCGAATATGAGCAGGTTGACCGGCTGAAGCGCTGCTTTCTGAAAGTGCTCTACCGCCAATTCCGGCGAGGCGCGGATGTCGGGCGCCGCCAGGCATTCGCCGCCTATTGCCGGCGCGAAGGCGATCTGCTGAGCAAATTCGCTCTTTATCGCGCGCTCGACGAGGCGCTGCACAAACAAGATCGGAACCGCTGGACCTGGTGGGACTGGCCGAAGGAATATCAATCGCCGGATTCGCCCGCCTGCCGCCGATTCGAGCGCGAGCACGCGCGGCTGATCGAGTTCTACCAATACACGCAGTTTGCCATCGACGAGCAACTTACGGCCGCGCAGGCCTATGCGCGGGAGCGCGGCATGCCGCTCGGGCTCTATCACGATCTCGCCGTGGCCACCGACCGATGCGGCTCGGATCTGTGGGCGCATCGAAAGTTCTATGTGAACGGCTGCCGCGTGGGCGCGCCGCCCGACGACTTTTCCCCCGAAGGCCAGGATTGGTCCTTCCCGCCTCCCAATCCCGAGATGCACCGCGGCACCGGCTACTTGCTTTACCGCGAAGGCATCCGCAAAATCGTCGAGCACGGCGGTGCGCTGCGCATCGATCATGTCATGCGCCTGTTCCGCCTGTTTTGGATTCCCGAAGACTCGCCGCCGAAGGATGGCGCTTATGTGCGTGACCACGCCGTAAATCTGATGCGCATTCTGGCGCTCGAAAGCGTGCGCAGCCGGAACGTCATCATTGGCGAGGACTTGGGCACCGTGACCGATGAGATCCGCGAGATGCTCTCGCGCTTCGGCATCCTAAGTTACCGCCTGTTCTACTTCGAAAAACACTATCCCAATCCGGCGTTTAAGCACAGTTACGAATATCCGCGGGCCGCGCTGGTGTCTTCTTCGACGCACGATCTGCCGACGATCGCGGGCTTCTGGACCAACCGCGATATCGAAGCCAGAAAGGCGGCCGGACTGGCGGACGAGCCAGGATACTGGCGCCAGATAGAGGAACGCAAGCGGGAAAAACAGCGTCTACTCGATCTGCTGCACAGCGAAAACCTGCTGCCTTACGGCTATCCACGCAACGCGGCGGAAGTGTGGCAGGTGGATGGTGATTTGCACAACGCGATTATCGGGTTTCTCGCGCAATCGGCTTCCGCGCTCCTGCTGCTCAATCACGAAGACCTGACCAAGGAAACCGAGCAACAGAATCTGCCCGGCAGCACAGCGCAATATCCCAACTGGAGACGGAGAATGAGGGTCGCGGTGGAAGACCTCAACACGCCGGCATGGCAGCCGTATGCAGCGATGTTCCGCGATCAGCTTGAGAGAACAGGAAGGCGGAGCTGAATCTCCGATTCGCTACGAGATATGATTACCAGCGATGCGTATTCTTCTGTTAGCGATGATGATGGGCATGGGCACAATCGCGCAAGCACAAAGTACAAACTACTTTCTCTACGTCGGGGTGTACGGAAAAGGCATTCCTGTCTACCGCTTCGACGCTAATAACGGGCATCTCAAGCCCGCGGGATTGGCCGGCTCCGTTGTCAACCCTTCATGGGTCACCGTCGGTCCCCACGATCGCTATCTCTTCGCGGTCAGCGAGCTCGAAGGTAAGGCAGAAGGCGCGGTCGCGTCGTTCGCCATCGACCGGCACACAGGAAAGCTGCACGAGCTGAACAGCATGCCGTCGGGTGGAGTCGCGCCCTGCCATATCGCCATCGATCACACCGGCAAAATGCTGTTTGTCGCGAATTACACGACAGGGGGCGTCGGCGTGTTTCCCATCGAGCCCGATGGCCGGCTCGGCTCCAGGGCTTCTCTACTGATGGAACACGGCCACAGCATCAATCCCAAGCGGCAGGAGGGTCCGCACGCGCACGAAACCCTCATTACGGCCGATAACCGCATGGCCTATGTTGCCGATCTCGGTCTGGACCGCATTCGCATTTACCGCATCGATCCCGAGCACACTTCCGCCACGCCCAACGATCCGCCCTTTGTGAAGGAAGAAGCCGGATATGGGCCGCGCCACATGGCTTTTGGCACCGGAGAGAAGTACCTGTATCTCGCAACCGAATTAAAATCTTTCGTAACCGTCTTCAAACGTGATCCGCAGAACGGAAACCTGACCGCGATTCAAAAAATCTCGACGCTGCCGAAAGGCTTCACGGGATTT
>DASVGP010000047.1:0-5231 GCA_036379475.1 Bryobacteraceae bacterium
CGATCGTTTTGGAGTGCACGGCAGCGACACCGTAGATTTTCAAATCAGTACCAATCCCGGCCAGCCCCTGCAAGCCATCTCCAAGGTGGCTTCGGGCGGTGAACTTTCGCGCATCGCGCTGGCCATCGAGGTAGCGGCAGCACGCGCCAGCGCCATTCCCACACTCATCTTCGATGAAGTGGATGCCGGTATCGGCGGCGGAGTCGCGGAGGTCGTCGGGCGCTATCTGCGGGAACTCGGCAGCACCCGCCAAGTGTTGTGCGTCACGCACCTGCCGCAGGTGGCCTCGCAGGCGCAACAACATTTCCGCGTGAACAAGCGCACCGAAGCGCACCGAGCGATCACGCAAATCGAAAATCTGGATCAAGGCGACCGGATCGAGGAACTGGCGCGCATGCTCGGAGGCGTGCAAATCACCGAAACCACGCGCAAGCATGCGCGCGAGATGCTGGAGCGCGGCGCCCGCGCCTGAGCTATTTGTTCAGGGTCTTGCGGCAGTCAGGACAGATGCCGTACAGGTATAGCGAGTGGTCGGTAATCTCATAGCCCTTGGTGATGGCGATGTGTTTCTGACGACGCTCGATTTCCTCATCCACGAATTCGTCCACCCGGCCGCATTTCACGCACACGATGTGATCGTGATGCACGCCCTGATTGATCTCAAAAACCGAATGCCCGCCCTCGAAGTGGTGACGTGTCACCAGCCCCGCGGCTTCAAACTGGGTCAACACCCGGTACACGGTTGCGAGACCGATTTCTTCGCCTGAATCGAGCAGAGCCTTGTACATGTCCTCGGCACTCATGTGCCGCTGTTCGTTGTTCTCGAGAATCTCAAGTATCTTGACGCGCGGCAGGGTCACCTTGAGCCCGGCATCGCGCAGTTCCTGATTTTCCATGGCGGCCTCCAGGCTCATTGAGACTTCTCGCAGGCATTGCGCTCAGGTATTATCCTTGCTCTATCCCCCAACGCAACCCGGCTACCCTCATGCGCTTCGCCCGCTACCTGTTGTTGCTGCCCGCACTTGCGGCCGGCGCCTGCGTTTATCGCATCGACATCAAACAGGGAAATTTTCTCAGTCCGCAGATGGTCGCGCAGGTAAAAACCGGGATGACCGAAGCCCAGGTGCGTTCGGTACTCGGCCCGCCGATGATACAAGACCCGTTTCACCCGGATCGTTGGGACTACGTCTACTACAACGATCCCAGCAGCCTCAGCAAGGACCAGACGATCGGCAAGGCGCACGTAATCGTGTTGTTCAAGGGCGGCAAAGTGGCAAGCGTGGACAAAAAGCTCATGCCGGCAGCCGCGCCGACACCTGCCCCGCTAGCCAGTACGGCGACGTCCGCCGCCGATAGCGGCTGAGCGCGCACCCTATCGGGATCGGTGCACCCCGGCGCGGGCACGCTCGCGTCGCGCCGCCTTGGGGTCACTGCGCAGCGGCCGATAGATTTCGACGCGATCGCCATCCCGCAGCGACTGACCCGGGGTGACCACGCGTCCCCAAATCCCGAGCCTGCAGTTGGCCAGATCCACTTCCGGAAACTTCTTCGCCAGACCCGAGCGTCGCACTGACTCGGCCGCCGTGATTCCGGCAGGCGCGTCCAGGGTCACCAGGCACTGACGTTCGCTGCCCGCATACACCACTTCAATGTGCAGCGTCGTGCGATTTTCCATACAGGGCCGCTGCCCGGCGTGTAAACGCCGTCACCAGCGAATTGCAGATCTCGTGAAATACCGGCCCGGCCATCAGGTCCAGCACCAGGCCTGCGAACTCGAATTCCATGTTGAGCATGACCTTCGATCCGTCGGCACCCAGATCCTCGAAACGCCAGTGGCCTTCCAGGTGCCGGAACGGCCCATGATCGAGCGCGATCACGATGCTGTGGCCGGGGTTCAGCCGGTTGCAGGTAGTGAATGTTTTGTGAAAGCCGCCGCGCGCCAATTCCAGGGATGCACACATTTCATCGGGGGTTTGGCTGAGAATCTGCGTGCTGCGGCACCATGGAAGGAATTCCGGGTAACGGGCAACGTCATTCACCAGCAGATACATTTGTGACGCGCTGTAAGGCACCAATGCGCTTTTGTTGACAATACGCATGATCAGCGCTCAAGGAAATGCCGTTACGACCATGGGTCGCGATTGTGGGCCAAAGCCGCTCGCCACACAACGCGGGCAGCCCTTGGTCAATCGCTATAATGCCGCATGACCAAAAAGAACGATGGCGCACAACCGCTAGCGGCCACCATTGCTCTCAACAAGCGTGCACGCTTCGATTATTTCATCGAGGAGCGTTTTGAAGCAGGCCTCGCGCTGCACGGCTGGGAAGTCAAAAGCCTGCGAGCCTCCAAAGCCCAGATTACCGAAAGCTACGTGTTGATCAGGAACGGAGAAGCTTGGCTGCTGGGTGCGCACATCACGCCGCTCAATACCGCGTCCACGCACGTGCACCCCGATCCGACGCGCACACGCAAGTTGCTGCTGAATCGCGTCGAACTGGACCGGCTCACGGGTGCAGTCGAGCGCAAAGGCTACACGCTGGTGACCTTGGCGCTTTACTGGAAACGCGGGCGCGCCAAGCTCGAAATCGGCCTCGCCAAGGGCAAGAAGCTGCACGACAAACGCGCCACCGAAAAGGCCCGCGACTGGCAGCGCCAGAAGGAGCGCCTGCTGCGCCATTAGCCTGCTCTGCTGTTACGCGACGCCAGACGCTTGAATTGGCTCGAAACATCCCAAGATCAAGTCGTGGCTGATGTAAGATAGGTCAGACACTCGTGGGGGCGACCTGGTTTCGACGTGGGTCGCGAAACCCGAAGTGCATGCCGAGGTGCAGGATTCCTCGTAAAACTGTCTTGCAACAAAGCTAGTTGCGAACGACGCGAACTACGCCCTAGCCGCCTAATCCCGGCTAGCCGTTGACTGGAGCCGTGCTTGTGCGTCCAGCGCCTTTCGGGGCATTCAACGGTCGAGTCTCACAAGATCGCGGTGCGGCGCGTCCGGCGCCAATCCGTTAAACAAAACCGGACCCGCCGCCGGTTGTCCCTGCCCGTCGGGTAGCCAGCGGTTGAATCAAAGACGTGTGCTACGCATGTAGAGCTGAGGGCGGAGGACTTGCGGACGCGGGTTCGATTCCCGCCGCCTCCACCATTCTGGGGTCTATCATAGACCCTTCCAAACCACCCAGGGCCTTGTATTTACAGGGGCCTTGGGAGTTTGGGCCTTTTCTCCGTTTAGTCCTGAATCGGCCTTTTGTGACCGTCTATGGTCACAGGTTGGTCACAACGTCGAACGAAGTCGGCGGCAGCGGAAGACCGCTGCGGACGCAGCGGCAAATTACCCGGCTTCGTTCAACCCTTGGTCTCAGCGCTGTTCAGTGGGCTGGCCTTCTCGCCCAAGGTGCGCCGTTCATCCCTGCCTGCACCGCCCCCTGCTGAACCTTTTCGGCCTGTCGTTTGGCCTCAAGCGCTCGTTTCGAGCTCGGGCGGACATCCGGGGCGTAGCACCGGATGCCCGCCGGAGAGGGTGCGGGTGCTTAGTAACACCCGCATTTAGTCTCACGGTGAGACTGGAACGCCGGAGGAGCCATGATTGACTGGCTCACTCTGCGCGTGGATGCCTGCCAACTGGCACCGGCGACGCTGGATGCTTTCCGGGCAACCCAGGATCGGATTACCCGTATTTCCCCGGATGGCTCAGTGGTCTGGGATATTCCCGCCCACGAGACCATCCGCTCGGACAGCCACCAGATCACCGTGCGCATGGGTGCAGACCTGAGCATCAAAGGCAGCCCTGCTCGCGTCATGGGCAAGGACAACGTATTCGGTTCTGGTGATATCGTCGCCTGCGCTCAAGCGGTGCTGGCCTTCGTGTCTCAGAACCGGGGCGTTACTCTCCCCGATTATTCGTGCTGGCGCGTAACCCGCGTTGACATCACCCACAACTACGACCTGGACAACCTTGCCGCCGTTCGCCAAGCACTACACGAACTCGAAGTCACAGAGGGCGGCCGATATCAGAAACAAACCCATGCTGGCACTGTGTACTGGTCACCACGCTCCGCCGTGCGTAGCGGCAAGGTTTACGCCAAAGGACCGCACATGGAGCACCAAGTACGTACCGGTAAAGGTTCCTTCGCCGAGGATGAGCTACGACTGGGCCAGAACCTGCTGAGACTCGAACTTTCGCTCAAGAGCCAGTTCTGGCGAGAGCACGCCGTAAAAAACTGCTGGCAGTACACTGAAGCAGAACTGAACCGCTTGCATGCGGATTACTTCAGCCCCTTGGTGGGCACTATTGAGGTCCTGGAAGTGGACAACATCCCCGCAAAATGTGTGACGGCAGCAAGGCAACTGGGCCAGTCAGAAGGTCAAGGCATGGGAGCCTATCGCTACTGGGTGGTAATTCAACAGATGGGACTTGAACGCGCTCGGGACGTAACATCGCGCGCTTCCCACTACCGCTATCTACGAATCCTGAAACAGGCTGGCTTCGGTTATGCCGATTTCCAAGCCCGGAACGTCACCCCGCTACGCCGTAAGCCCATCATCCTTGGCGAACCGGTCCGGTCCTGGGACGAGCTACGCCGCCGCCACGTAGCTTGACCGGCTAAAGGGGCACTTGCCAACCCTTACGGGTCTGCTATACTCCCCTATAGGCTCACATGGAGGAGGTAGCCATCATGTTCAAAGGATCGGATCAAGATTACAAGCGGGCAGATCAGCAATTTAGGGAATTGGTGCGAACCACGGCGCGCTGCTATGTTTGTCATGGCCGGGTCGGCGTAATGGAAGCCTTTGTCTGGCCGGAAGGTGGATTGGCGCAGTGGGGATGCTTGAAGTGCCGCCAGCTCGGCTTCACCGCTGCCGGTACTCCTGAATTCCGCGCAGAGGCGGAGCGCTTGTTCTCGGAAGCCGGTTACTTGAAGGATGACCATGACTTCCACTGAACTGCACAAAATCGTGGACGCTGCGATTCAGAAATATCAGGGCCAGGGCACCACGCTGGAATCAGCCATCGGTGCGCTCTACGTCGGGCATGCTTACGGTTGGCGCGTGATGTTCCTCATGCACAACCGGACCACTGTCCGCAGCTACGAGCGAATCCTGGGTATCAAATTCCAAGAGGCTTTGCCGAAAGAAACGACGCTGTCCAAACGCTCGCCCGCCTTCCGGGCGCTCAAGCACGTTACGAACTTCTGGAAGGCGGCCAAAGGGGAAACACCGGGCATCAAGT
>DASVGP010000048.1:0-25397 GCA_036379475.1 Bryobacteraceae bacterium
CCAGCAATTCATCAAGGGGCGCCCGGTCGATTTCGCCTTCTCAACGGATCGCTCGCTTCTGGCTGTGCTCAATCAGGCATCTATTGATCTATTTAATGAGAAGACTGGCGATCTGCAAGTCGTCAAGACGCGGCCAACTTCCTACTGCGGGATCGCCTTTCGTCCCGGCGACCGAGAGATCTGGGCCAGCCAGGCCGGCGGTAAAGGATCGTCTATCTTCATCGCCAAGCTGAACCAGGCGGGCGTGGCAGATGCCCACAGCCGGATCAGTCTTCTGAAAAACGATATCCCTGCAGGCATTGCCTTTTCTGCCGATGGCGATACCGCCTACGTGGCGATGAACGGGAAAAACGTAGTCGCCGTGATCAACGCAAACACGCTCCAAATGGAGCGTGAGATCCCGGTAGATCTCGCACCTCTCTTTATCAAGTTGTCGGCTAATGGCGATACGCTCTATGTATCCAATCGCGGCGGCCGCCCGCCCACAAAATCGGAGTCCGTAGGTCTCAGCGATGGCGTTGCCATGGCGACTGACCGGCGCACGGGGGCAGTGCTCGATGGAACGGTAAGCGTCATCGATTTAAGGTCAGGCAAAGTCCGTAGACAGAGTGTTGGGCGAGCACCGACCGCCCTTGCGCTGAGTCCCGATGGCAAGATGCTCGCCATCGCCGATTCGGACTCCGACTCCATCACCCTCATGGGCACGGCCACACTCGTCACGAGAACCATTCCTCTTCCCACCCTGCCGGACCGGTTGCTCGGGACTGTACCAACCTCCGTGATCTTCTCTCCTGATGGCCACCGCATCTATGTGTCCGCCGCGCTCGATAATTCCGTGATTGTGCTTGCGCGCAACGGAGATAGCTATCGATTAGCCGGCGCCATCCCCACTGGGTGGTATCCAATCAAGCTGGGTTTTGATTCGCACAATGAGCTCGTCATACTGAACCTCAAAGGACGCGGTAACACAAGCATTGGCCCGGGAAATGACGGCCGCTTTAAAGCCATTTTCAACCGCGCCGAGCCCATGCCGGGAGGGCTGGGAAACGACAGTCATAACACCCACGCCTTCGAGGGCTCCCTGATGCGGGCGCCTGCCCCGAGTCTGGAGCAGTTGAAGGCCGAAGCATCGTTCGTGGTCAAAGGCGACAACCCGCGCTTCGCGTCGCCGGGCGGCATTACTGACCTAGATAAGCTCGGCATCCAGCACGTGATCCTCATTGTCAAGGAGAACCGCACCTACGATCAGGTTCTCGGGGATATCCGACGAGGCAATGGCGATCCGAAATTCGTCATGTTCGGCCGCAACATTACACCGAACACCCATGCGCTCGCGGAGAAATACGTTCTGCTCGACAACTTTTATGCCACCGGAGCCCTCAGCATCGATGGTCATCAGTGGCTGGCGCAAGGCTTCGTGAGCGATAACGTGGAGCGATCGATCCACGCTCCGCGAGGGTATGCGTGGAATCTCTCCGACGCGCTGGATGTTTCGCCCGCGGGCTTTAATTGGCAACATCAAACCAGCCCGCTCGACGTCCGTGTCGGAGGCGTCCTGTCTACGCTGATGATGAAGGATCCCTCGACTCACGAATGGGTCAGGCCGAATGCTTACAACTTCAACTGGTCTCTCGGTTGGAAGTTGTGGAAGGAGGGAAAATGGCAGGGCCGTTTTAGGGGTCAACCCGCCGTGCCCGCGATCGCAAGCGTGATGGACACCCGTTACCCGGCCGAATACATCCCCCTCACGGATCAGATCCGAGCCGCTGTTTTTGATCAGGAAATCGCCGCAGCGAACAAGAGCGGCCACCTGCCCAATCTGATGGTTTATGGCCTTTGTTCAGACCATACGATGGGAACGCGTCCTGGCAATCCGACACCCGCGGCTATGGCCGCGGACGACGATCTCGCCCTCGGCCGCATGGTCGCTGCGGTCAGCAAGTCCAGGTTCTGGCCGACCACGCTGATCTTCGTTGTGGAAGATGATGCGCAGAACGGAGACGACCACGTAGACGGTCATCGCACCGTTGCGCTTGCCATCGGTCCCATGGTCAAGCGCAACGTCGTAGACTCCAACTTCTATACCCAGCTCTCCATGGTGAGGACCATTCAGGACATACTGCACATCAAACCCCAAACGCATCTTCTCAAGGCTTCGCGCGCGATGAACGCCGTCTTTACGCTGAAGAAGGATTTGAGCGCCTACAAGTTTATGACTCCGAAGATTGCCCTCGACACCATGAACCCGCCGCTGAAGGCTCTCGAAGGGCAAGCTCGTGCCGATGCCATTGCTAGCAGCAAGATGGACTGGCAGGAAATTGATGATGTGCCATCAGCCATATTGAACCGCATTGTCTGGGATTCGGTGAAAGGCTATAACACACCCATGCCGGCAAGCGGGCACTTTCCTCCGGCAGACCGCCGCTACTAGATTTTAGATCTCATGAAAACGTTTTATAACAGTTCTTTTATGCGTGAAATAACTCAAAAAATGCCATCCTGGTCAATACGGCATTCCATAGTCATCGGAATGTTGACTACACTGGCTTTTGCTCCTTGCCTTGTCGCCCAGGTCATTACCGGGTCGATACTAGGAAAAGTGAAGGATCAGACTGGCGCTGTAATTCCCGGAGCGAGCATTAGTCTCACGAACGAAGGCACAAATAGCAAGCTGTCCGTAAAAACCGATTCCGCTGGCTCCTATACCTTTCCCGTAGTGAATGTCGGCACCTACACAGTTACGGCGAGTAACAACGGTTTCAAGACCGTCCAACATCTCCATATCGCAGTAAGGGTCCAGCAGAATGTAGTGGTGGATTTTACACTTCCCCCGGGGAGTGTCACCCAGAATATTACTGTAACGGCGGCGGTTCCGCTACTCCAAACTCAGAGCGCTTCAACAGGTCAGGTTATCGGGCATCGCAGCATTAATAATCTTCCTCTGAATGGCCGCAATTTCACGTTTTTAGCGCGGACGGTCACGGGCGTTACGGTGTCGCAGCAGGATAACCGTGGTTTGGCCGCAAACGGAACATTTTCCGCGAATGGGACCCGGCCCTATGAAAATAATTATCTTTTAGATGGTATGGACAACAATTCGGATCTTGTAGACTATTTAAACGGCACATACTTCGTAGCTGAGCCGCCAATCGACGCTCTCCAGGAATTTAAGATCCAGACGAGCAATTATAGTGCTCAATTTGGCCGGGGAGGAGGTGCCGTTCTTAACGCTGTGGTTAAGTCCGGAACGAACCAGGTTCACGGAGACGTCTGGGAGTTTTTTCGCAACGATGCTCTTGATGCTGCCGACTTTTTTGCGAATGCGGGCGGCCAACACATCGCCGAGTACAGGCAGAATCAGTTTGGATTCACGCTGGGAGGCCCAGTTGTGATTCCACACGTGTATAACGGTCACGATAAAACCTTCTTCTTTATGGACTACCAGGGCCTTCGAATCAGAGAGGGCATGCCCGAAGTTGCAACCGTTCCTACGACTCTGGAACGAAGCAGTGGCTATACTGACTTCACACGGCTCATTAGTGGACAGAGCGGCACGTTAACAGATCTACTGGGACGGAAGTATGCTTTGGGCACTATATTTGATCCGGCGACGACCCGAGCTGTAACTCAGCAGCACGTCGACGCTTCCACGGGTCTTACTGCAGTTGGAAACGGATTTGTTCGCGACCCATTTCCGAAAAATATCGTTCCTGTAAGCCGGTTGAATCCGGTCGCTATTGGTCTGCTTAATTTATATCCTCTGCCTACGTCGTCTTCGTTGTTCAACAACTATACTGTCAGCCCTGTACTTAGGAACAACGAAAACCAGTTTGACGTCAAGCTCGACGAGGCCATCTCCCAAAAAGACAGCATTTTTGGCCGCGTAAGCTATTCCAATAATCCTCAGCTGATTCCAGGCCCGTTTCCCGGAGTTGCCGATGGAGGGTCATTTTCCAACGGCGATCAGGAAGCCATCACCTGGAACGGGATCGTGAGCGAGACGCATATTTTCTCCAGCTCCGTCGTTAACGATGCAAAGATTGGCTACAGCCGCATCGATGCAACGAGGTTTCAGCCATTGGCTAATCAGATGGGCATTCCGCAAGAGTACGGCATTGGAGGGATTCCCCAGGTTCCCCTCAATGGTGGCCTTCCGACGTTCACGATCGGTGGACTGAGCACCCTGGGTTCGAATGGCTACCTGCCGTCTGTTGAGATCAACCCCACACTTCAATTTCTAGACAGCCTCAGTATGGTTCGGGGAGCCCACACGCTTTCGATGGGTTATGAGTTCCAGAATGTTCGTTACACATTGCTCCAGCCGCCTACGTCGCGTGGCACATTCAATTTCAGCGGCACATACACGGGGGTGCCAAACCAGAATTCGGGCAACACGGGCATCGTGCAGTTTCTGTTGGCTCCGGCGGCGGCCAGCGTTCCTGGCGGTTTTGACAATGTCGGGGGTGCAAATTCGGTCAGCGCAACGAATATCAACGACGTTGATGCGACGCGCAGCTATGACGCCGGCTA
Organism: Bryobacteraceae bacterium; assembly: GCA_036379475.1. Lineage (GTDB taxonomy): Bacteria > Acidobacteriota > Terriglobia > Bryobacterales > Bryobacteraceae > Bog-105. Next base: position 4,531 of record DASVGP010000048.1, read on the forward strand.
CCTCCAGGACGACTGGCGGCTTGCGTCGCGACTGACTCTCAACCTCGGCCTTCGCTATGAGTACTTTGGCGCTCCGATTGAAAGATACAATGCTCAGGCGAATTTCGTGCCGGGTGCGCCTTTTGCGGGAGCCGCGTTCCGGCTGCCCTCGGAACGGCTCAACGTGCCGCTCTCGCCGGCCTTTACCAATGCTCTGAACCAAGACGGCATCGCTTTGATCTCCGACAAGAATCGGGCATTAACAGACTGGCCAACAGTAAACCTGGCTCCACGGGTCGGACTCGCCTATCGTGCAACGAAAAGGCTGGTCGTTCGGGCCGGATACGGCCTGTTTTATGACGGCTTTGAGAACCGATTTGGCGGCCGATCACTGGGAAATAATTATCCGTTTCTCGTGAGCTATTCGTTTCCAGCGCCCACTGCCGCGCAACCGATTACAAGCGATAATACTATAGGAGGGCTCGCGGCCGGCCTTTCAAATGTCTCCTTCTCGCCGGAGTCATTAACGGTAAAGCAAGTGAGTGGGATTACTTTTAATGGGTACCAGGCAAACGCCGAAACACCATACACACAGGATGTCAATTTAACGCTGGAATACCAGCTATCTGGAAATCAGAGCGTGACGGCGGCCTACGTGGGAACGTTTAGTCGTCACCTGTTTATCACGATCCCGTCGAACGCAGTTGATGCCCTCGCCCCTCCACAGGTTAATCCTCAGACGCTAGTGCCCTATCCGGGTTTTGCTCGCGGCGGCAGTTATAGTGCAACAGAAGGCAACAGCTATTATCATGCTCTCCAGCTAACCTTTCAGAGACGTCTCAGTCACGGGCTTGACTTTTTAGTGAATTATGCATATTCCAAGGCGCGCTCCGATGCGCGCGATCTTCAAAACAACGATGTCGGTGGTTACCGGGCTCCGTGGGTTCCCGGCTTCGGAATACAGGGCGATTACTCTCTAGCCGATTTCGACGTTCGAAATATTTTCCATGTTAGCGGCGGTTACCGCCTGCCTTTTGGTAAAGGAGAGGCATTCTTAAGCCACAGCCATGGACTAGTGAACACTTTGGTTGGCGGCTGGCAGACATACTGGATTCTGACATTACAAACAGGACAGCCATTTACAATTCCTTGCAGCATTAGCACGACCGCTGGGCTTGGCTGTAATGCCTTGTTGGTGCCGGGAGAGAGGCCTTATTTCGGTCCCCACGATGTTGATCACTGGCTGAACCCGGCGGCCTTCGCAAATCCGCCCGTCGCGTCTGCGGCCGGCCAGAGCGGCCTTGCTCCTCTCGGAGGTCCTGGGACTCAGGTGGAGGGGCCTCCATTTCGTCACCTTGACTTCTCGCTCTTTAAAGAATTTCAGATATCGGAGCGGTTCCGCCTTGAATTCCGTACGGAGGTTTTTAACTTAACGAATACACCGAACTTTTCGTTCCCCGGATTTAGTGGAAACGGCGTGACTGCCGCTCCCGGTGCTAAAAATTTTACAAATACCGCGAACTTTGGCAAAATCACATCAACCCGTGATAATCCGCACGATCCTCGACAGATTCAGTTTGCACTGAAGCTCTACTGGTGATATCGAGAGAGAACAAACGAAAGCTCATGCTAACACGACGTAAGTTTCTACAGACGGCTGAGGGTTTGACGGCAAGCAGCGTGCTCGCACCGTTGAGCTCAGCGGCTAGTCCAACCAAATCCGGAGAGAAGCCGCCGAATATTCTCATTTTTATGCCCGACCAGACGCAGGGGCAGACGGTATTGCCGGGCTACCCATGCCTCACGCCAAACGCCGATCGGTTCGCTGCTCAAGGCGTGCTGTTCAACAGTTCGTATTGTCCCTATCCCCATTGCTGCCCGTCGCGGGCTACTTTCCAGACAGGGCTTTACCCGAGTGAGCATGGAGTCTTCAATAATGTCACTACCGACACAGCGATTCATGCCAATCCCTATCCGGGAACTAAATACTTCGCTGAATATTTGCGAGGCGCCGGCTATGAGCTGGATTATTCCGGAAAGTGGCATGTCGGCCGCGATGTAAGTCCACGGGATGCCGGCTGGACAAACTCTTACGGGGCGAAGCAGTACTATTGGCCGAATCACTTTGTAGCTGGAGGTATCAGAAAAGACAGCCGTTGGGCAAGAGCGAAGGAAGAACTCCAGGGGCGCGGCCATAGAAGACCTGGCGAGATACTGCGTCCGGGATGGGGAAATGCGCAAATGTATAAAACACTGGCGCCCCTCGGACCGGATGGTTTTGACGCCAGTAATCGACAGTACAGGGCCGTTCAAGTAGGGATCGAAAAGATGCAGCGCTTGTCTGGTGCCGGTAAGCCCTGGGCCTTGATGGTCTCCAACGATGGCGCCCACGACCCCTACGACGTGCCTAAGAACTTCGTTGACATGTATGATCCAAAGTCGATCAAGCTTCCTCCCAGCTTCCGCGACACAATGGCGAAAAAGCCGCGAATTTATCAGCGCATGCGGTATCAGTATTGGGCTCAGATGAGCGACGACGAGGTAAAGCAAGCCATTCTGCACTACTGGGCCAAAGTGACTATGCAGGATGCCTTGTTTGGCCTTCTCCTCAAAGCCCTGGAAAAGACAGGGCAAGCCGACAACACCATGGTCCTTCTTGTAGCAGATCACGGAGACTACGCGGCTGCGCATGGGTTATATGCCAAGGGGGTTCCAAGTTTTCGCGAGGCGTATAACATTCCCACTATTATTCGCTGGCCTCGCGGCATCGCGAATCCCGGGCGGCAGGTGGACGCATTTGTCTCGACGGCGGACTTTGCTCCGACTTTTCTGGAAGCTGCGGGCGTCCCATCTTCGAGCTACCGAATGTCCGGTGAGAGCCTGATTCCCTGGCTGAAAGGGGAGAGGCCTGCAAAGTGGAGAGAAGCCGTGTTTACCCAAATGAACGGCGTGGAGCTCTACTATACGCAACGAATCGTCATGACGAAGGACTATAAATATGTCTACAATGGTTTCGATTTCGATGAACTCTACGACTTGAAGCGCGATCCGCATGAGATGCAAAATCTTGCGTTTCCCGACGTAAATCTTTCACGGTCGAAAATACGGGAAGGGAAGGTGATGAACGACCTCACCGACGTACCTTGGCCGCCGCTGCCCTCGCACCTGGCAGAAGTCAGGCGCGATCTGCTTCAGCGCATGTGGAAGTTTGCCCAGGAGCATAAAGACCAGATATTCAATCCCTATATTACGGTCGCGATGGCGCCCCTTGGCCCCGGCGTAGAACTCTGATTGTAAGTACGGACGGATTTTTTTGAAGTCGCGGCACCGTTAAACGATTTGTGATTTTTTGGGTGGCCATGGCGCACACGTCTGAACGTCCCCGCTGTTCGCTGTCATTTGCTTACTGTCACTTACGTCTGTGCCGGAGCTGTGCTTCACACGTTCTTCACAGAGTTTTCACTTTCTGAAATCTGATGATAAGGCTGAAAATATTCTCATGACCAAAGTTCGGCCGGTTGCAACTTCGCCGGGCCAGGTCTGAAAGGGTGACCTGCTCCCCAAATTCCGCACGAAATTGACTATGATTTCGTAGGACAGAAAGGGAGAAGAATGACGAAGAGCAAGCATAGTGAGGCGGCGATGATCGCCGCCTTGCGGCAGGTGGATGCCGGGCGCACGGCAGCGGAAGTTGGCCGGGAGGTGGGCGTCAGCGCAGCGACGATATATGCGTGGAAGGCAAAGTATGGCGGGATGAGCGTGAGCGAAGCCCAAGAAGCGAAGCAACTGCGAAATGAGAACGCACGGCTGAAACAGTTGGTGGCGGGTCTCAGTCTGGACAAAGACGCGTCCTATACGTGGTCGAAGGCGCTGGGCGTGAATGTACCGCTTGGAGAAGGCGGGCTCGGAGCAAGGGACCCTTTCAACAGGCAGCTCGATTACGGACCGCTCTCGTTTAACAGAACAAACAGCTGGGTTACCACCTTTATCTGGGACTTACCTTTTGGCCAGCATCTGTCCTTACCGATTCTGCGCGGCCTGGCGTCCGGCTGGGAATTGAACGCGATCAATACGGTCCGGAGTGGGTCGCCGCTGACGGTTCGTTCAGGCCGGGATCCGCTGCTAAACGGAGATAACCTTGGAACCGCTGACCTGGTGGGGAACCCCAGCTTGGCTGGCGGGCGGTCGGAAGGTGAGCGGATTCTCGAATGGTTTAATATCAATGCATTCTCGCAGCCTGCGATCGGAACTTACGGGACCACCGGGGTGAATACACTCACGGGACCAGGTACATGGAACGTCGACTGCGGAATTTACAAGAGCTTCAAGATCAAAGAGGACGTCAATCTGCAATTACGTGGAGAGTTCTACAACATGCTGAATCACACCAATCTGGGCGACCCCAACACTACGTTGTCAAATGGAACCTTCGGGAGGATCACCTCAACGGGAGATCCTCGAGTGATTGAAGTAGGCGCTCATCTTAGCTTTTGAGCTTGGGAGGAATGTAAAGAATGATCGGACGGAGAGAGTTTTTGACTGGAATCGCGGGCGCGGCGCTGTTTGCTGGAGCCCAAGCCGCTACGGCGGAGCCCCACGCATCGGACCCGAACTCGGGGCTGGCGCGCACGCCGCCGATGGGCTGGAACAGTTGGATACCGTTTCGGCTGAAAATTACCGAGAAGCTCATGCGGGAGCAGGCCGAGGCGCTCGTAAAGAGTGGAATGAAGAAAGCCGGCTATGAATACTTCGTGATCGACGGCGGCTGGGAGGGATACCACGATGCAAAGGGCGTCTTTCAGCCGAATCATCAAAAATTTCCGGACATGAAGGCCTTATGCGATTATGTCCATTCGCTCGGGTTGAAGGTTGGAATTCATGACACGCCGGGACCGATGACCTGCAGCGGGCGCGAAGGCAGTTACGGCCACGAAGAGAAAGACGCGGAGACGTTCGCTGGGTGGGGAATTGACTTTATTAAGTATGACTGGTGTACGGCAGGGATGGTGTACAAGCCCGACCAACTGAAAGCCGCCTACGAGAAAATGCATCGCGCGCTGGTTCGGACCGGGCGACCCATTCTTTACAGCCTTTGCCAATACGGAATGGAGAAGGTCTGGAAATGGGGCCCTTCGGTCGGTGCGCAGATGTGGCGCACCACGGGCGATATTTCCGACCACTATCTACGAATGGCTTACATCGGCTTCGAGCAAAACGGCCTGCAAAAATATGCGGGTCCTGGCCACTGGAACGACCCCGACACCCTCACGGTTGGCAACGGAGGCATGAACCACGAAGAATATAAAACGCAAATGAGCCTTTGGTGTCTGCTCGCCGCTCCGCTGATGGCGAGTAACGATCTAACGAAAATGTCTCCCGAGGCGCTTGCGATCCTGACCAATCGGGAGGCGATCGCCGTAAATCAAGATCGCGCCGGAAGGCAAGGCTATCGTGTGCACCAGGAAGGGCCGCTGGAGGTCTGGATGAAGCCTCTATCGGATGGCAGCAAGGCTGTGGGCCTCTTCAACCGCGACGAGCATTCGATGGAGATGACTGTGGAGTTCGGAGATGTGGGCATTCACGGCAGTGCAGAGGTGCGCGACCTCTGGGCTCATAAGAACCTTGGCCAAGTGAGCCGTACTTTCAGCAGCACCGTGCCGCGCCATGGAGCGGTATTGGTAAAGTTTACGCCAACGCCATAATCGATCTAACGAAATGAACAGACGCGATCTTCTATGTTTAACGGCAGGAGCGGCAGCAGCAAGTACGCTACTCAAAGGAGCGAAAGCCCCGACCACGCCAGGTGCGCATTTTATCAATGAGCGGACCGGCAAAGGGCTTTACCGGCAAGCCGGCGAGGCGGCCACGCCAAACATCTTCCTTATTACGGCAGATATGGTCAGCCCCGATTTCTATCTGCCTTCGAGGCCGGCATCGCGCGAGATGCATCTGCCGAACATCCACTCACTTATGCGGGATGGCGTGTTCTTTTCGAATGCATTTTGCACAGTTCCGCTCTGCTCGCCTTCGCGGGCGTCTTACCTGACCGGCCGCTATAGCTACATTCTAGGAAATGGGGAGCGTGCTCTCGACGGTCTCGATAGCGAGCTGAGGCCGACCGATATCATTTGGCCCGAATACTTAAAAGCGAGCGGATACGCTGCAAGGCACTCGGGAAAATGCCACGTCGGGACCGAGTTATTCATCAAGACATTTGGCGAAAACGATCATCCCTGGAATCGCTGGTCTCCGCCTGTTTATCTGGACGATGGCTATCTCGACTATCAGCGCCGGCTCGGCATCCGGCCGCAGAAGTATTCGAAGGAAATTGTTTTTTTACAGCAGGACCGCAAAACGCCCGGTAATTCCGTCGGCGGCTGGATTGAGCAGCAGAACGGGAAGCCTTTTCCTGTTGAAGCGCAGTATAGCTACTACCTGATGAAGAGAGCGTGCGGTGAATTGGAAGATCTTGCTAGCAGCGCAAAAACTAAGGGCAAGCCGATCTATTACGAGTTAGATCTGTTCGACCCCCACCAGCCTCTCAGCGTTCCGGATGGCTTCCAAAAACGAGAGCAGGAGTTGCGAAAAGTGATGGGCCTGCCGAAAACCTACGAAAAAGTAAAGGCCCACAACTGGAAGCCATTTCAAGATCAGCCAAATATCTACAACATTTACCGGAAGTATTGGGGACTGTACGATCCTAAGTCGCTGCTTGAGTACCGCATTGCATACGCCTTGCAAATGGAGTTGGTGGATCAGGTAATCGGAGTATACATTAACAAGCTCAAATCGCTCGGGCTGTACGACAACTCCCTGATTATTTTCAACAGCGATCATGGCGAAATGAATGGGCGCTGGGGCATTATTGATAAAGGCGTTTTCCTTTACCCGGATGTGGTGCGAGCGCCGTTGGTGATGAAGCCGCCCGCCGGCATGGGCGCCCAGGCTCAAGTCGAAAAGGCGCCGGTCTCGCTGATGGATATTGGACCTACCGTCCTCGCCACCGTAGGGATCGAGCCGGAGGCCAGGATGGACGGCCGCTCTTTGATTCCGTACCTAAAAAACACGGCTCCGCCTACAGACCGGGAGTTGCTGTTTTTTGGCGGGTGGCATGTGGGCGTGAATTTCCCCTGCGGCATCCAGCATTGGAATCCGGACGGCTCTCACTATCTTTATTCATATAACTGCTCATCGCCTGTAGACGAACTCTACGATCTGAATGCCGTCGAGGCGGAGAACCTGGCTCAAAAACCGGAACATGCGAAGCTGCGTCGGGAGATGATCCGGCGCTTGGGGGCCGCATTGCAGCGCGACCCGCGCTGGACCGCCTACTGGTCCGAGTTCCGCGTCGCCAAGTACTTCGATCTCCCGAAAACGGCGGGTGGGATGCAGCTTGTCGGGCATTAGATAATGGGTGATCCGTAGATCCCTTGACCCCGCGAGCGATTTCCGGCAAGAGTCAGAAACGCTGCGTGATATTTTGTTTAGCTGGACTCTGAAGGGAGGCTGAATGCCCAAGGTATATGACGTAGTGGTTGTGGGATCGGGAGCTGCCGGGGGGATGGCGGCAACGCAATTATGCATGAAGGGGCTCAAAGTCCTGATGTTGGAGCGGGGGCCCAAGTTTAATATCACAACGGATTTCCATCATCACTCGAAGCCCTACCGCTTTCCGTTTCGAGGCCGGATCCGTCCGTCAGAGCGAGCCATCTATAACTACACGGCGAATGAATGGAACAAACACCATTTTGTCAACGAGCTTGAAAATCCCTATACGGGCAAGAAGTTTGTGTGGGTTCGCGCTCAGGCCGTGGGCGGCAAGACACTCCATTGGGGGCTGGTCTCACTACGTTTCAGTCCTCGGGATTTTAAGGCTGCCAGCCACGACGGCGTAGGAACCGACTGGCCCATTTCCTACGAAGACGTTGAGCCTTACTACAGCAAGGTCGAGGACTGGATCGGCGTATGCGGGCACGACGACCACCTGCAGAATAACCCGGACAGCCATTTTCTTCCGCCGATTCCTTTGACTTGCGCGGAATCCATCTTCCGGGGGCAGATCCAGGAGAAATTCGCGGGCAGGCATGTGATCCAGGGGCGGTCCGCAACAGTCACCAAGCCGGGATTCCATAACCGCTTGCCTTGTCATTATTGCGGCCACTGCGGGCGTGTTTGCAACGTGGCGGCGTCCTTCAGTTCCGTGGGTGTGCTGCTGCCCATTGCCGAAAAAACCGGCAACCTGACCACGCGCACCAATGCGGTGGTCTGGAAGGTAACCACCGACAAAGAGAATCGGGCGAAAAGCGTTGTTTTCATTGACCGCATCACGCACCAGGTTGAAGAAGTCTACGGCAAAGTGATTGTGATGGGCGCCGGGACGCTCGATACCACACGCATCCTGTTGAACTCGAAGAATGAAGAGTACCCGAACGGCCTGGGCAATTCCAGCGGCGTACTGGGCAAGTATTTCTGTGAGCAGATCATGGCGGGCGACATCACAGGATTCATTCCCAAACTCAAGGGAAACAGGAACCGCGGCGGCGATGCTCACCCGGAAGGCGGAGGCATCTATATTCCAAGATTCCGCAACCTGAAAGAAAAGCGCAAAGACTTTGTGCGCGGATACGGATTTGAGGGCGGCGGCGGCAGCAGCGAATTTCCTGGGTTCGCCAATAAGATTCCGGGATTCGGCGCCAGTTTCAAGGACGAGGTCAAGAAGTACTACGCCACCGTGATGAGCATCGGGTCTTTCGGCGAGATCATCCCACGCGCCGAAAATCATGTTGAAATCGATCCTGTCGTTCGCGATGCCTGGGGCATTCCTGTCCTCAAGTTCGAAATCGAGTGGGGCCCGAACGAACTGGCTATGGCCCGCGACGCCGTTGATACCCAGCACGAGATGTTCAAAAAGGCGGGAATCGAAATTATCAGTGAACGGACCACCCCATTACCGCCGGGATGGAGCATCCATTCGGCGGGAACGGCGCGCATGGGAAACGATCCCAAGACCTCGTACCTGACCAAGTTCAATCAGTCCCACGACATCAAGAACCTCTTTGTTGCCGATGCATCGTGTTTCCTGAACTCAACGGAGAAGAATCCGACGTTGACGATTCTAGCCCTTTCCATGCGGACGGCGGACTACATTGCCGAACAGATGCGAAAGGGAGAGATCGCTTAGGAGCATAAGCCATGAGAAAACATCCGGAAGATGAAACGAATCAGGGCCGGCGTGATGCGCTAAAGACCCTTACGATGGGTGTCGGCGGGCTGACGGCTTTGCCGATTCTCGGACAAGCGAAAGCGGTTGCCGCAGCCATGCCCGACATGGATATGCCGGGCGCCGATCCGCAATCCGCGGCAAACTGGAAGCCTCAATTCTTTAACACGCACCAGAATGAAACTTTGATTATCCTGACCGAGCTGATTATTCCGGCCACGGATACGCCAGGAGCAAAAGCCGCGCTGGTCAATCGCTATCTCGATCTGCGGTACAACGAGGAAACGCCCGAAAACAAGGAAGAGGTTCTTCAGGCACTGGCGTGGTTTGACGGTCGCAGCCTCTCACTTCATAACAAATCCTTTGTCAGCCTTACCGAAACGCAGCAGAAAGCCTTGCTGCAACCTTTGGCGGAGGCAAATTCGACCCCGGAAGACGAGCCGGGCGTGAAGGCTTTTAAGCTGATCAAGAGTTTGACTATCTTCGGTTACTATACGTCCAAGATCGGACTGGACGAGGAGTTGAAGTACGAGGGAGACCGGTACAATAAGTCGTTCCCCGGGGCCTGTACCCACCCCGAACACCAGTCCTGATTTCATTCGCCCGTTCGATTGAGTGTATTCTCATGAAGTGATGCTTATTCAACCTTCGAAGTTCCTCGCCGTGGCCATTTCGATGGCTGCGGCCGTTACGCTTTCCGCGCAGCAGACGGCCAGAATGAAGCCCGAAGCCACCGAAGTCTGGCAGCCGGTTCCCCAAGTCGTGACGCCCGGCCGCACTTGCGGGGCGCCGCCCTCCGATGCCATCGTGCTGTTCGACGGCAAGAATCTGAATCAGTGGGTCTCGGCTAACGATGGCACCTCGCCCGCCAAATGGATCGTTGCCCACGGCATCGTGACCGTGAATAAGAAAGCCGGCAGCATCGAAACCAAACGTAAATTCGAAGATTATCAGCTTCACATCGAATGGAGAGTCCCCAAGGACATCGCCGGTTCCGGTCAGGCGCGCGGCAACAGCGGCGTCTTTCTGGCGTCCACCGGACGCGGTGACGCCGGCTATGAGCTACAGGTGCTCGATTCGTACCACAATAAGACCTACGTGAACGGAATGGCAGGCAGTCTCTACAAGCAGGCCATTCCGCTGGCAAACCCAACCCGCCCGCCCGGCGAGTGGAACGTCTACAACGTTATCTGGATGGCGCCCCGGTTCAACTCCGACGGCTCGCTGAAAACGCCGGCCTATGCGACCGTGTTCTTCAACGGCGTACTGGTAGAGAATCATTTCCAATTGAAGGGCCAAACGTTGTACATCGGCAAACCGTTCTACAAGGCGTACAATACCGCTCCCATCAAGCTGCAGGCGCACGGCGATCCGAGCAAGCCCATCAGCTTCCGCAACATTTGGGTCCGGCCGCTCGAATAATTAGAGAAGCGGGGAGATTGCGGACCAGATGCGCTCGGCGACAGCGGGCGGAGAGCCGGAAGCGTCGACGATGCGGAAGCGGGCGGGTTCGAGAGCGGCGATGCGGTTATAGCCTTCGCGGACGCGTTCGTGAAAGGCAAGCGGCTGTTCGTCGATGCGCGCTTCGCTCTGCCCTCCGTGGGATTGGTTGCGGCTGCGGGCGCGCGCCAAGCCTTCGGCAACGTCGACCGCAAGGCAAATCGTAAGATCGGGGCGAAGCGAGCCGAGCGCCAAGCGGTGCAGTTCGAGAACAGTTTGAAAACCCAGGCCGCGGGCGGCGCCTTGATACGCGAGTGTCGAATCGGTGAAGCGGTCGCTGACCACGATTTCGCCGCGCTCGAGCGCCGGCAGGACGATTTCCTCCGCCGCCTGCACGCGCGAGGCGAACATCATCAGCAGCTCGGTCATGGGCGCCATTTCGCGGTACTCCGGATCGAGCAGAATGCCGCGAATCTTCGCGCCGATGCGCGTGGCGCCAGGCTCCCGGTTTTCGGTCACAACGTTTCCCCCAGCGCGGAGGCGATCGACCAGCAAACGCATCTGCGTGGTCTTGCCGCTGCCTTCGGTGCCTTCCAGTGTAATGAAAAGGCCCGGCATCAATCGTAGACGTAGTGCAGCAGGGTTTTCAAGTCTTCCCAGGCTTCGCGGCGGGCGGTTTGGTTGTATTGACGCAGGAGATAAGACGGATGGTAAGTTACCATCACGGGAATCCCGCGCCACTTATGCCATTTCCCGCGCGTTTTGGTGATGCCTTCCTTCACATTTAACAGGGCTTTCATTGCGGTTGCGCCGAGCACGCAAATTGCCTTAGGCCGAATCGTATCGATCTGGCGATATAAGAACTCGCCGCAGACCTGCATCTCATCGGGCAGCGGGGTCCTGTTGTCCGGAGGACGGCATTTGACCACGTTACAGATATACACATCGCCGCGGCGGATAGGAATGCCTTCCTTGGCCGCGGTATTGTCGATCATCTGTGTGAGGAGTTGTCCGGCGCGGCCGACAAAAGGCAAGCCCTGCTCGTCTTCGTCGGCGCCCGGACCTTCACCGACGAAAACCAGAGGCGAGCGCGGGTTGCCGGAGCCGAATACGATGTTCTTGCGGCCTTCGCATAGGCGGCAGCGCCGGCAATCGCCGATGTCGGCGCGGATGGATTCGAGGGTATCAGTAAGACGGACCATCGCTTCTTGTAGTTCATCAGCCTCAGTGGGACGGACCATTGTTTTGTGTGGTCCCTCAGCCGGCAAACCACAAGAACCGATCGTCTGCCTCACCGCTTGAGAGACATAAATCGAATCGAAGCCGAGGTCGCGATAGAACTCGAGATAGGCGCGGAGTTCGGTTCGCCTCATGATGCGTGAACTTGATCCAGGATACGATCCGCGATCTCCAACTTGCTCGCCGGCCCCGCGTGTACGGTTTTTCCGGAGGCGCTCAAGATCTCGACTTCATTGTCGTCGGATTCAAACCCGATCCCGTCGCGGTTTACCAGGTTGGCCACGAGCACGTCGCAGTTTTTGGCCGCCATTTTACGCCGCGCTTCGCCCAGCAGGTCCTCCGTTTCGGCGGCAAAGCCGATGAGGAATCGGCCGCCTTTGCGCGCGCCGATTTCAGCCAGAATATCGGGCGTCGGATCGAGTTCGAGCGAGAGGCGCGCGGCCTTCTTCTTGAGCTTTTGCGCCGGCGGGCTGGCGAGGTAATAATCTGCCACGGCGGCGGCCTTGATGACGATGGTCGCTTCATCCAAGTGCGCCAGGACAGCCTCACGCATCTGGCACGCCGTACGCACCGGAACGAGCGTGACGTTTGGCGGCGCCGGGATCTGCACGGGGCCGGAAATCAGCACCACACGGGCGCCTCGCCACGCCGCACGCTCCGCGAGCGCGTAGCCCATTTTGCCGCTGGACCGATTGCCGATGTAGCGCACCGGATCGATCGGTTCCTGCGTTGGGCCAGCCGTAACCAGCACCGATTCGCCGGCAAAATCCTTTTTCCTCGCCAGCAGAGTTTCTATTTCGTCGGCGATTTGCAAAGGATCGGGAAGGCGTCCCGGACCCACCGTGCCGCAGGCGAGCGAACCATCGCCGGGCGGCATGATTACGCAGCCGCGGCGCCGGAGCGTTTCGACGTTGGCGCGCGTAGCGGGATGCTCCCACATGGCCGAATTCATGGCCGGCGCGAGCAGCACCGGGCCGGTGAAGGCGAGGTAGAGCGTAGAGAGAAAATCATCGGCCAGGCCGCAAGCGAATTTGGCCAGCAGATCCGCGGTTGCAGGAGCGACGGCGAGAAGCTCGTTCTCACGGGCGACGGCGATATGCTCGATCGCGTCAGATTCGGCAAACAGGTCCGTCAGCACTTTACGGCTACTGAGAGCCGCAAAGGTGAGCGGGCGGACAAACTCCTGCGCGGCGCGTGTCATGACGACTTGCACCGAATGGCCGCGCTGCCCAAGAGCGCGCACCAATTCCGCCGATTTGTACGCCGCGATGCCTCCGCCTACACCGACGAGGACGCGCATAGCAGAAATTATTCGGCCGGCTGTTCTTGCTGCTGGCTGAGGTCTTCGTAGGGCACCAGGCCGCGCCGCGTTTCTTCCATGGCGAGCACGGTGGGCTTGCGGTTGGTGGCCGGCAACACACTGCGCTGCCCGTTCTGCAACTGGCGCGCACGTTTGGCCGCGACGATGATGAAGCGGTAGGTGCTGTGATCCACGTCGTCGGGAATGCAATACATCTGGTTTCGGGGTTTGTCTGACATAGTGGTTTGGCCCCTCGCTATCGCTCGGGGTTCTGTTCGAAGCTTTTCAGAATTGGTTGAATTTTGTCTTCCATGCGGATGCGGCGCACGCGCTCGGCGCGGATGATCGCGGCAAGCGCGGCCACCGATTCGTGTACCTGGTGATTGATCAACACGTAATCGTATTTCCGGTAATTGCGAATCTCCTCGGCCGCATCGTGCAAGCGCCGCTGGATGACTTCTTCCGAATCGGCGGACCGGGCACGTAGCCGCTGCTCCAAAATGTCCCGCGACGGCGCCAGGATGAAAATCGTGACCGCCTCCGGAATGCTCTTCCTTAATTGTCGCGCACCCTGGACATCGATGTCGAGGATGAGATCCTTGCCCTCGCTGCGCGCTTGGTCGAGCACGCTGCGGTGAGTCCCGTAGTAATTGCCGAAGACCTCGGCGTGTTCGAGGAATTCGCCGCGGCGGATGCGTTCGAGAAAGTCCTCCCGGGCGATATAGTTGTAGCTCTCGCCGGGCTTCTCTTTTTCCCGCGGCTTCCGGGTGGTGTAAGAGACGGAGAAGCGCACTCCCGCCTCGTGGGCCGTGAGATGCGAAATCAGCGTCGATTTACCCGAGCCGGACGGCGCCGAAACAATAAACACAGTAGTCATGTACGGCTACTCAAGATTCAGCGCCTGTTCACGGATTTTTTCGATTTTAGCTTTCAAGGCCAGGCCGAGGCGCGTGATCGTAAGCCCCGCCTCGCCGATGCCGGATGTTTTCGAAAGCATGGTATTGGTTTCCCGGTTCATCTCCTGTAACAAAAAATCGAGCCGCTTGCCGCTTTCGCCGCCACTTGCAAGAATTCGCCGCAGCTCCGCTGTGTGCACCTCCAGCCGCGTCAGTTCCTCCTGCACATCGGAGCGGTCGGCCAGCAAAGCGGCTTCTTCCGCCAGGCGGCCATCGGCAATTGTGGAACCGATCAGTTCCTTCAGCCGCTCTTGCAGGCGCTGGTGGAAATGCTCCAGCGCCTCGTGCCGGATCTCCACAATCCTGCGAGTATCTTCCTCGATGCCGCTCAGTTCACGCTCAATGCTGGCGCAGAGTTCGCCGCCTTCGCGTTCGCGATGAGCGTTCAGCTCGCTCGCGCAGGCGACCACCGCGCCCAGCAGTTCGCCTTCGAAGGCATTGCCGGGAGACTCGGATTCGCTCGCCGCCTCCAGCACGCCCGGCAGACCGAATAAAGCATTCACATCGGGCTGCGTTTCCAGTTGGAATTCCTGCACAGCCTCGCGAAACAGGCTGACATATCTCGCCAGAAGAGCGCGATTGTAACTGGCGGCTTCCGACTCTTTGCGGGCCAGCGAAAGCCGCACTTCAACATGCCCGCGCGCGATGTGGCGCTTCAAAATCGCGCGGATTGCGTTCTCATGGACCGCCAGGTCGGGAGATTGATGAAAATGCAGATCGAGCCCGCGGTGATTGACGCTGCGCAGGCTGACCGTCAGTTCTCCGGCGCTGGTCGCGCTGCGAACCAGCGCGTAACCCGTCATGCTGCGAACCCGGGGGGCGGGCTTTAGCCCGTTTGGAGCTTCAGCTCCGTGCTCGGCTGGGTTATTATCCTGGGATCGCATTCGGTTCGAGGTGCTGCAGTTCGTGGAGCCTG
Source organism: Bryobacteraceae bacterium (assembly GCA_036379475.1). Classification (GTDB taxonomy): domain Bacteria; phylum Acidobacteriota; class Terriglobia; order Bryobacterales; family Bryobacteraceae; genus Bog-105. The sequence goes on from DASVGP010000048.1 coordinate 19,581, forward strand.
CGATAGGTTCCCCTGGATGCGACAAGCTGTTCATGAGTGCCGGCCTCGACGATTCTGCCTCTGTCGAGAACTACAATCTTATCCGCCTGCCGGATGGTCGACAACCGGTGCGCAATCACAAGCACGGTCCGGCGCTTCATGAGCGCCGTCAAAGCCTGCTGCACCAGACGCTCGGATTCGGTGTCCAGTTGAGAGGTCGCTTCATCCAAAATCAATATCGGCGCGTCTTTAAGCAAGGCACGCGCAATCGCGAGCCGCTGCCGCTGTCCTCCGCTGAGCTTGAGCCCCCGCTCGCCGATCGGCGTTCGATAGCCGTCGGGCAGCCTGCGAATGAACTCGTCGGCGAGTGCTGTTTCCGCAGCCGCGTAAACCTCTTCTTCCTTCGCGTCCGGGCGGCCATAGGCGATGTTGTCGAAAACCGTATCGTTGAACAAAAACGTATCCTGCGCAACGATGCTAATGTTTTCCCGCAGACTGCCGAGCTTGATCTCGCGCACATCGCGCCCGTCGATTCGCACTGAGCCGCCGGTCACATCGTAGAATCGCGGCACCAGATTCGCCAGCGTGGTCTTCCCCGCTCCACTCGGACCAACCAGCGCCACCACCGCGCACACGCCCACTTTCAGATCGATGCCCTCGAGTACGATTTGTCCGGGAGCCGCGGGATAGTGGAAGCTCACGTTCTCAAACACGATTGCTTCTTCGAATTTGGGAAGCCGCACGGCGCTGGGGCTCTCCCGCACGCCCTGCTGGCGGTCCAGATATTCGAACACCTTGAGCGCCGCGCCGATGCCTTGCTGAAAGATGTTGTGGATGTTGGTCAGCCTTTTGATGGGCTGATAGAGCATCACCAGGGCCACGACGAATTCGGTAAACATGGCGGGCGTCATGGTTTCCGCCTTGGCCTGGTCGCGCGCCAGCCAGAGCAGCAGAATGATGCTTGCGGCGCCCAGCAGCTCGATAATCGGCGAGGCTAGCGCCTGCTGCGCAACGTAGCGCAGTGTGCTCGATTTCAGACGCTGGGAGGCAAGCCGGAAACGCTTCGATTCATAATCTTCGGCACCGAAGCTCTTGACCACCTGATGCCCCCCGAGGGTCTCCTGCAAAATCTGCATGAGCCCGGCCTGCATGTCCTGCGCGTGCCGGGTCGTGCGCCGGATCCGCCCGCCCAGCCTGGTGGTGAGGATCGCCACCAGTGGAAACATCAGCAGACTGATCAGGGATAAGCGCCAATTCAGTGTAATGAGAACCAGCAGCAGGCAAAGAGCCGTGAACATCTGCCGCAGCCAGTCGGCCAGCATGGTAGAAATCGACACTTGGATCTTGTCGATGTCGTTCATGATGGAGGACATGATGCGGCCGGTGGTCTGATTCTCGAAAAACTGTGAATCCTGATGCAGCACGCGGTCGAAGACCTCCTGGCGCAGATCCAGGATGGCGCTGATGCCGGCCCAGTTGACCAGGTAATTGCCCAGGTACCCGCACAGGCCTTTGGCGATAAAACAGAACAGGATCACGAACGCAACCATGGTCCACACGTTATGCGCGAACGGAACCAGGGTGTGGAGATACAACTTGATTCCGGTGTGCGGAATGGTGTAGAGAGCTGCCGGCGCATCGGGGGTCTGCGGCTTCAGCACGCGTTCGGTAACCAGGGGGATGATCTTTACCAGCAGCGCCTGCGACAGCCCGACCACCGCCATCAAGGCGATGGAAATCAGCAGCGCTGGAACGTAAGGGCGCGCGTAGCGGAGCAGCCGCGACAGTTCTTTCACGCGTGGGCCTCTTCAAGAATGCGCAAGCGTTCCAGCGCGGCGACGACCCGGGAGACCGGAAGATTCCGCATGCCGTCGGGGGCTACCACAATTTCGGATTCTGTGTGCCACGGACCCCAGATCGCCGGATTCGAGGTGCTGAACAGAACTACGCTGGGCACTCCAAAAGCAGCCGCGATATGCGCCGGACCGCTATCGTTTCCAGTGAATACAGCGGCCTTCGAGAGCATGGCTTTGGCCTGAGCCAGCGTTCCCTGGAAAATGCGGTGCGCACCGAACGGGCGGAGATCGTCGTTTGGCCCTCCGAGAAAAACCGGTTCGAGGTTCCAAAGCTGGAGATAGCGCGCGATTTCGCAGAAGCGCTCCGCGGCCCATTGCTTTTCCGGCCCCGAGGCAAACGGGTGCAGCACGGCATAGCGGCCTGCAAGCGGCGAAGGTCCGGCGGAAAGCTGTGCCCGCGGAGGGTCGTTCAAAGGCACACCCAGCGCGAAGACCGCGGATGCCAGGTGTTCGACCGTATGGACGATCCGGTTCACCCCAAGGATGCGCTGGGCGCGGGGGATCTTCACGTTGTAGGCGAGGGTCGTGCTGTGGTGCGTGAAACCGGCGCGCCATTTCGCGCCCGAAGCCGCCGTCATCCACTGGCTGCGCGTGCCTCCGTGCAGGTTCAGGCATAAATCGGGCCGCCACTCCCGCACCGGGCGCCACTCCGGCTTCAGGATTTGGTCCACCAGCGGATTATTCTCGTAGACCGCGGCAAAGCGGTCCTCGACCGCAACCCCCACACGAAGGTCCGGCCGGGCTTTTTTCAAGAGAGCCAGCGCCGGGGTGGTCAGGACACAATCGCCGAGCGAACGAAGCCGGATCACGCAGACCCGGGCGCCTTCGCGCAATTGCTCCAGGATCGTCATACCCGCTATCGCTCAGACCTTTTTACACCTTTCGCTAGGGCTCAGACCTTCTCACCTTTCGCCTACGGCTCAATTTTCGCCTGATCGACCAGCATCACCGGAATGTCGTCGCGCACCGGATACACACGTTTGCATTGGACACACTTCAGCCCGGTTCCGTCTTCTTTTAAGACTACTTTGGCCTTGCAGACAGGGCAAACGAGGATTTCAAGCAGTTCTTCGCTGATGGCCATTGAGATATCTAGTTTATCAGCGCGGGGAGCCGTGTGGAGGCTGCGTATTCCTTAAGCCGCCTTGCTTCCGCGGATAAAGGCGCTCATGAACTTGCCGGCGACAGCGGGCGCAATCGTATCGACGTCCACCTCTTGTCCGGCTAGAAACCGGCGCGCCTCTTCGATTTCGTAGATGCGGGTCGGTTCTATTTCGATTGCGCTGAACCCGGCGTTTGCGAGTTTTTCGGCGTACTCGGAATCCATCATCGCGCCGGCAACACAGCCCACCCAAAGTTCCACGCTGCGCCGGATCTCGGCAGGGACCTCACCCCGCACCACGACATCGGAAACGGCGAAGCGGCCGCCCGGCTTGAGAACACGGAAAGCTTCGCGCAATACACGATCTTTATGCGCGGAGAGATTAATCACGCAGTTGGAAATAATCACGTCCACGCTATTGTCCGGCAGCGGAATGTTTTCGATTTCGCCTTTTAGAAATTCGACATTCTCCACGCCCGCCTTGCGATGGTTCTCCCGCGCGAGCGCGAGCATTTCGTCGGTCATGTCGAGACCATAGGCTTTGCCTGTGGGGCCGACCCGCCGTGCCGAAAGCAGCACGTCGATGCCGCCGCCCGAGCCGAGATCGAGCACGGTCTCGCCCGGATGGAGTTCAGCCAGCGCCGTCGGATTACCGCAGCCAAGCGAAGCTTTAAATGCTTCCTCTGGCACGCGGCCGATTTCCGCGGCATCGTAGAGATTTGAGGTGATGGGATCGCAGGATTCGGCGAGCGCCGCGCCGGCGCCACAGCAGCTGTTCCCTGCGCCGCTGGTCACTCGGCGCGCAGCCTCGCCGTATTTCTCTTTGACGATTTCTTTGAGTTCCATAGATGACTTCCTTTCCAAACTCAGCCACAAAGGCGTACGACAGCTTCCGGTTTGATTGCCTTGTTGCGGGTGCAACACTCGGCGTAGAGGAATCCGAGCAATTCGCGCAGCGCATCCGCGTTGGCGGAATACCAGAGATAGGTGCCTTCGCGGCGCACGTTCACAAGCTCCTCGTTCCGGAGCTTGTCGAGGTGATGGGAGAGAGTGGATGGTGGGATATCCAGTTCCGCCGCAATATCGCCCACCACCAGCCCATCCGGATGCGCGGAGAGCAGCAGCCGCATGATGCGCAGGCGAGGCTCGGCCCCCATGGCGGCGAACATATCGGCAAAACGGGAGATGCGGCGCTCCAACTCCGCCACTGCTTTCATATTTCCAATACTATAGAATTATCGGGGAGAAGTCAAGCGATTCCTTGGAGGAAGATGAGCAATTTAGGAAGCGCTGGCCGCAATCATTCCCGCTACCGGGCTGCTGGCGCTGGCGTACTCGCGTTTTTGCATGCGCCCGGCCAGAAATGCCGCGCGGCCGGCTTCGATGGCGAGCTTCATGGCGTACGCCATGCGCTCGGAATCTTCGGCTTCGGCGATCGCGGTATTGAGCAGTATTCCGTCGAAACCTAATTCCATCGCCTCAGCGGCATCCGATGCTGTGCCCACGCCCGCATCCACAATGAGCGGCACTTCGACAATCGCTTCGCGCAGAATTTTCAAATTGGTGAGGTTCTGAATGCCCAGGCCGGAGCCGATCGGCGCCGCAAGCGGCATCACTGCCGCAGCTCCCGCATCGATCAGCTTGCGCGCCGAAACCAGGTCGTCGTTGGTGTAGGGAAGCACCACGAAATCCTCTTTGGCCAGGATGCGGGTCGCTTCCAGCAAGCCTTCGTTGTCCGGAAATAGGGTTTTGCGGTCGCCGATGACCTCCAGCTTCACCCAGTTTGACAACCCGGCCTCGCGCCCAAGCCGCGCCGTGCGCACCGCGTCTTCCGCTGTGTAGCAGCCCGCGGTATTCGGCAGGATATGAATCTTGGAACGGTCGATGAAGTCGAGCTCCGATTCTTGGGAGCGGTCCGCCAGATTCACCCGGCGCACCGCGAGCGTCACCATTTCGGTTCCCGAAACCGTATGGCAGCGTGCCATAAGCTGCTTGCTGCGGTATTTTCCCGTCCCCACGAACAAACGCGAGCCGAACGTCCGGCCCGCAATCGTCAGCACATCTTCCATAAAAACCATTATCGCCGCCCGGCAGGGTGCCAGGTGGACGCTGTATTTCTAGGGCTGGAACCCGCCTTTATGGTATTCTCGTCTTCGAAGCCTGGACTGCGCTTTGCACTTCCGGCGCATTGGACAGGTGGGTGAGCGGTTAAAGCCAACAGACTGTAAATCTGTCCCTCCTTGCGAGGTACGAAGGTTCGAATCCTTCCCTGTCCACCATTTCAGCAAACCAGAGCCGGAAGCGTAAGCGCCCGGTTCACCGGAACGGGCCGTTGTAGCTCAGTTGGTAGAGCGCGTCCTTGGTAAGGACGAGGTCACCAGTTCAATCCTGGTCAACGGCTCCAGAATCAATGGCTTACAAGCCCAGTTCCTAAATCACGGTTCAAAACTGGGGCAAAACCCAAACGGAATTTCAGCATGCCGGCCCTTTCGCGCCCTCCAGCGACATCCCGGCAAAAAGCGCCGCATCGAGCGATTCAACCGCTTTTCGCACGGAAAGTGGCACAGCTTGGATGTAGATATCAGCGGTTGTAGAAGATTGGGAGTGGCGCAAATGGGTCTGTACGTCCTTAAGCGTTCCATGCTTGCCATCCGACATGAAAGTGGCGCATGATCGGCGGCACATCTGCATCGTCACATGACCCAAGCCGACTCCTTTCATGATCGGTTTAAAAAAACGCTTGCGGTAATTGTCGAGCCGCGCAGTTTTTCCGGTAGGACTTCTGAATAGCAGCATGTCTCCACAGAGTCCTTCAAGAGCGATCCAGGTTTTCAGCTCCGCCAGTATCTCGGGCGTCATCCAGACGTGGCCGCAACTCTC
>DASVGP010000049.1:0-13960 GCA_036379475.1 Bryobacteraceae bacterium
AAAGCGCCGGAGGCTCGTTGCTTTCCCGAAACCTCCTTATTGGCGGTCGTGTTCCCTTCCGCCAGCAGCGGCCTCGCCCAAGGAAGCGCTCCTAGCACCCCCATCCCCTTCAGAAAATCTCTACGATCACTCACAAAGCTCTCCTTATCGGTGTAGCCCTCTGCCGACGCGTGCCGAGTTTGCGCGGGCTGCAACTAGAAGCATCAAGGTCGTATGTACCAAAATGCGCGGTAAAGGCAAGCTCAAAAAATAAATTTCAATGCGAACTGCAGCTCGCGAGAATTGTTGGCCGTAGAGTTGACGGTGCCAAATTGCGAGCTATTAATATTTCCCACCGGCGTGCCGAAGATTGTGGTGTTGAGTACGTTGAAGGCCTCTGCGCGAAACTCGAGACGCCGCTGCTCGCCGAGCGGAAACATCCGGAATACCGAAACGTCCAGGTCCCAATACCCGGCGGATCGAAGGAAATTCCTCGGTGCTGTGCCATACGTGTATGGTGCGGGAATAGCAAATGCAGCCGTGTTAAACCACTCCGAGGGAGTCCTTTGGGTAATCTTATTCGGATCTCCCACAACGTCCAGAGTCTCGTACGCGTTGCCGTTGCCCGTATTTGCGACATCGCTACTGGTGAGCGGAGTAAAAGGAAGCCCAGAGCGGGCAATAACTATTCCATTCACCTGCCAATTGCCGAGCACATAGTCGGAGAACCGATTGCCGGTGGACAATGATTTTCCCTTCCCAACCGGAAGCTGGTAGAGGACATTGAGCGTGAGGACATTGGGCAAATCCGTACCGCAGACAGAATAGCTCCCATAAGCACTGGGATCATACGGATCCTGCGGCACACCACCTTCCACCCCGAACCATCCATCGCCTCCCACATCCAAACACTTTGACCATGTGTACGCAACCTGGTAGGCCAAGCCATTGCTATAACGTTGATTTAGAGAGAACTCCAATGCATTGTAGTTGGAAGAACCAACGCTGCGGTCATAGTTGGTCGGCTTGATATAGGGAAACAATGAGCGCGACTGGGGGTTCCCCGGTCCTGGAGTGAGCGCTGTATTATAGAAACCGCCTACATCCAAGCGCTTTGATGCGGAACCGACATAGTTCAGGGTCGCAGTAAGCGTCTGGCTGAGCTGCTGCTCGAATCCGAAATTCCATTGCTCGGAATAGGGGTTTTTGATATGTGGGTCATAGTAGTAGGCCACCTGGGTAAATGGGGTAGGCGGCGGGAAAAGGCTGCTGGTGCTATTGCCAAAGGGATCCTCGGCCTGAGCCAATGGTGTTATAGAGCTGGAAGTCGGCTGATTGATGTTCGCTGCCGATTGGTAGCCTATATCCGGCCAGTTTCCGCCGATATTCTGCGACATCTGTTCCTGGCCAGCCCAGTTATCAAAAACAATGCCAAAGGCTCCGCGGATCACGGTTCTCTTCTCAGCCTGATAGGCAAAACCAAAGTGTACTTCCAGGTTTCCCCGCATGACACACACGATTGGGATGCAGTGCAGACCCCCGTGCTCTTCGATTTGAAAGTAAACGGCAAGCCGGAAAAGCTACTGGCGCAGGCGAGCCGCAACGGCTATTTTTTTGTGCTAAACCGTGAAGCCGGTGGGCATGTTATCACCGCCCCCTTCATCAAAACCAACTGGGCGGTGGGAATTAATAAAATGGGGCAGCCGATTTCGAATAAAGAGAAGCAGCCGCCACCCGATGGGACGCTGGTTTCGCCGGGAAGCGCTGGCGCCACTAACTGGATGGCGCCGAGCTTCGATCCCGAGACGGATCTGTTTTACGTGACCGCGCGGCGGATGTGGAGCATGTTCTACATGACGGGTACTGGCAAGCCGGAAGGCTGGGCGGGACGAGACATAGGTTTGTGGACCAGATCCGCAATTGTGGCAATCGATCCGCGAACGGGCGTCATCCGCTGGCGACACCAGATTGGTACGGGCTGGGGGGTTGCCGGTATTTTGACCACTGCAGGCCATCTCCTCTTTACTGCGGACACTTCGGGTAATCTGCTCGCGCTCAATCCGGCCACTGGCAAAACCTTGTGGCATGTTCAGCTTGGAGCTCTATCACACACAGGTCCGTCTACGTACGAGTTGGATGGTCGTCAGTATCTCCTGACACCTGCAGGCAGCATGATTTTCGCCTGGACCCTGCCACGTATGCAAACGGAAAACGTAGCTTCACCGTAACCCCCCACCCGAATGTGATCTTTCTTCGAGCGGTTTCCTCGTTGAAGCTAATGAGCAGATCTGCCGTCCATCGCGCCGCTTCTAGAACTGGCGCATCGTAGCGACCTCGATCCTGACCTTTGAGCCGGAGCGAGATCACGCTAGGATTCCCGACTGCCGCCATCTTGACTCTGTGGATGGATACGCTGATTATCCCCGGCTCATGCCGCTCTTCCCCCAAGGCCGCGCCGGAACTGCGGGCCGTGATCGAGACCCCGCCAGGTAAGCTCAAGTTGATTACGGCTCCGGCCCGATGGTGCGCGATGCGCAAACGGGGGAGCCGACCGATATCGCGCTCCCGTAGCTTCGCGTTCAGATAAGTTTGCGCCTCGCGGATCCACTTAATAGCGGCGGAATTCAGAATCCCCGGACCCGCCGGGCGCGGCCGTTCCGGAGTTCCCGTGTAATCTTCAATGGCTTGCGAGATGCCCCAGATGCTCGCGTTATTGGCGCGCGCGGTGCGAAAACTTTGCTCCACCTGCGGCGCCATGTGGGGCGAATCGAGCCTGTCCCAGTTCTCGTCGGGAATCACGATGCTCCGCCGGCCGCGCTTGACCAACGAGCGCGCCGCCATCTGCTCGGCAATCACCATGGGATAGGTGCGCGAAGGCTTGTGCCTGGAAGCTTTTGCCCGACCCGGATTCCGCTACCATCAGCATGTTGTAGTTGCCCAGGCCGGCGTCGAACATATTGAAGCCGAGCAACTGGCGCATGCCGGTTTCGAACAGCACGAGTGGCGCTCGGTCCATACCTTCCCAAGGCCCTTCGAGCCGGACGGCTGGGCTGTTTTGTCGTCGAGCACCGTATAGCGCCGTGGATCGAGTTGGAACCCATCAGATAGTGGCGCCGCAAGAACCAGCCCTGCCGGTCTCGCCGCCTCCGCGCTGGGCGTTGCGCAGCGGGAGTGGTTCCGATGCCCCTTGCAACTCGCTGCTTCCAGTCCGCGCCCCGCCGTATTCGGCATATCCTCTCTCTTTATCGAGCACGAATGGACTGAGGTCAAACAAACCGACTGTTGCAATGATTTCAAAACTTAAACATGGTCTTCTCGCGGGCCCGCCAGGTAATGGTTGACAAGATTGCGACTCCTGGTTATGAAGTCTCTATGTGGCCGTGAGGCTCGTTTGCGCCGATGGCATCGGAACTCACGGTACATAAGGAGAACTCACGTGGCCACCTCCCCCAGCCCCGATTTCCGAGCCGACCGATGCCCTTGAGCAGCTCTCCGCTTGCCGTAAGCTGTTGACCGCTCGAGAGGTGCATGACCTCTTGGGTATCAGCGAGAAGACCCTGTACAAGTACGTCTCACTCGGATTGATTCCGCATTACAAAATTGGAGCAAATGTGCGCTTTCGGCCTCGCGAACTGAGCGAATGGCTGCGCGCGCGCCTGTTTCGATTCCCGCAGATTTTTTTCGAAACGGCACTCCGTCCACTAAGCCTCGCCTAGAACTCGGTCATCGGATGTTGGAGGACCTCTCTATCTGATATGCTGGGGCGCATGGCGAGAGATCTGAACCCAGCATGCCGGAGGCAGGAGCAAGCTTCTGTCCGAGCATTGAGGTTCGTTTTCGAGCCTCCCAGCCGTCTTGGTGTCGGTTTTGGTGTCGGTTTTTCGGTCAATCCTGGAGAAACGTGTAAAACGGGGAGACGGAATGGAAAGTTGCTATCTGCTCCAAAGGGAGTGAGTTACGGCGCTTTTGTAAGTAACTTAGTAACTTGCGAAATCGCTCGAAGAGGAATCCCTGCCTCCCAGCCAACCGAGCCAGTTTTTGGCCGCCGCGATGCACCCAACTGGTTTCTGAAGAGTCAAAGAATGTGCTGATGCTTTGGACCTCGGCCTCGCGCTGGATCTCACCCGAAGCCCAATAAACTCAGGAGGCAGGCGGATTCGCTTTGCCGCGGGTTAGCTCGTCGGTATATCTGGCAATCATAATTTCTTCATTTGTCTTGATCACACGAACCTCGCTCGCGCTCTCCGGGGCGGAAATGACGGGCGCATTTGCTTCGTTCTGCTCGGGGTCGAGCCGGATTCCCATAAACTCCAAGCCTTCGCAGATACGGCTTCGAATGGAAGCGGCATTTTCACCGATACCGGCGGTGAAGACCAGCGTGTCCACACCACCAAGTATCGCGGCGAGCGACCCCAGAAACTTCTTGGCTTGATAGCAGAAGAGTGCGATCGCTTCAGCAGCGTACGGACTGTCGCTCTCCCTCGCGAGCAAGTCTTGCATATCGGAGCTGCTTTCCGACACACCTAAGAGCCCGGACTTCTCATTGAAAACCCTTCTCGCCATGAGTGGCGACAAACCCCCTTCAACCAGGTAGAGAACGACACCTGGATCCAGGTCACCGCACCGGCTACTCATCATCAGTCCGCCGGAAGGAGTCAGTCCCATCGTCGTATCAATCGGCTCAACACCGCGAATAGCAGCCATGCTTGCGCCGTTGCCTAAGTGCGCTACGATGATTCGCGCAGCGGTTGATGCGCGTCGTAGTTTAACGAGCTCCTGTAGGATGTAAGCATACGAGAGGCCGTGGAAACCATAGCGGATCAGGCCTTCATCAAAATAGTGACGGGGGAGCGGATAGAGCTTCGCTATCTTCGGCGACTGTGCGTGAAATGCAGTATCGAAACACGCGACCTGTGGCAATTCCCAATGTGCTCTGTGGATGGCCTGAATGGCTTCCAACTCATGAGGCAGGTGCTCCGGAGCGAACGGTACGAGTTGCGTCAGCCGGTCGATTAATTTTGGCGTGACTATCTCGGGTTTCTCATATTCGCGACCGCCGTAAACTACGCGATGCCCCACGGCCCGCAAACCTCTGTACAGCCCATGAGCTTGAAGCCATTCGAAAAGAGCGCGCAGGGCAGCGCCGTGATCCGGTAGGTCTATGGGCAGGCTCTTACCGGCGGCCTTGAACACGGGATTAGGCAGGCCAATCCTTTCGAACCTGCCCGACACCGGTGGTGCTCCGTCAGGTAACAGATCGTAAACCGAGAATTTGAGGCTGGAAGAGCCGCTGTTGACCGTTAAGATGTAGCTCATATTCTGTTCGGTTGTTTTTCATTCGTTTCGACGCAAGTCGTCGCATCCATGGAGGATTCGGTGCCGGGGCGCATGCAAGTATTTGCGATGCATAACTCTCGGTCCAAACGTCTAAAGTCGGGATCTTTCCATGTTTGAATTTGATATCAGCATTTCCAGCGCAGTTCGCGTGGATCATTCACCGCTTTTCCAGTCTCGCTCACTCTCTCCGGATCTGCTGGAAAAAATGCACCGCTACTGGTGCGCGGCAAACTACCTGACCATCGGACAGATCTATCTCAAAGACAATCCATTGCTTCGCGAACCCCTGAAACCGGAGCACATCAAACCACGGCTACTAGGACATTGGGGAACTTCTCCAGGCCTGAGTCTGATCTATGTCCATCTGAACAGGCTCATTCGTGAGCACGACGTGGATGCGATCTACCTCGCTGGTCCTGGCCACGGCGGTCCAGCAATTGTCGCCAATGTGTATCTCGAAGGAACGTACTCCGAAATCTATCCCGAGATCACGCGAGATGTGGCGGGAATGCAGCGTCTCTTTTGGCAGTTCTCAACGCCGGGCGGTATTCCCAGTCACGTCAGTGTTCCGACTCCTGGTTCGATCCATGAAGGCGGCGAACTCGGGTACGTGCTTACTCACGCATTCGGCGCGGCCTTCGACAACCCGAATTTGCTCGTGGCCGCGGTCGTCGGAGATGGAGAAGCCGAAACGGGACCGCTTGCGGGCTCCTGGAAGAGCACAGCATTTCTGAACCCCGCGCGTGACGGCGCGGTTTTGCCTATTCTGCACCTCAACGGTTACAAGATTGGCGGCCCCACAGTCTTCGGTCGTGCACATGATGAAGACCTCCGCAGCATCTTGAAAGGACACGGGTACGATGTACATTTCGTGGAGGGTTCGGATCCTCACTATATCCATGAGGCATTTGCCACAACACTGGATCGCTGCTATCAATCGATACGTGCTATTCAGGAGAGAGCCCGAAATGGAGGCCGGAGCAATGACCATCCGCGTTGGCCTGCCATCGTGCTGCGCACGCCAAAAGGTTGGACTGGCCCCAAAGAGCAGGATGGGCTGCCGGTAGAAGGAACATTCCGAGCCCACCAAGTCCCGCTCACCGGCGTCCGGACCAACCCTGCGCATCTGCGCGCCCTCGAAAACTGGATGCGCAGCTATCAACCGGAGCAACTCTTCGACGAGAACGGCAGGTTGATTGATGAGCTCGCTGAGCTCGCCCCGGTTGGAGACCGCCGCATGGGAGCGAATCCTCATGCCAACGGCGGGCGAATTTTGCGCGATTTGAACCTGCCCGATTTCCGCGAATATGCAGTGGAAGTCAAGCGGCCCGCCACGGAGCAACGTGAATCGACCAGGCAACTCGGTGCGATGCTTCGCGACATCTTTGTCAAGAATGCTGCATCAGCCATTTTTCGATTATTCTGCCCCGATGAAACCAACTCCAATCGCCTCAACAATGTGTTCGATGTCGAAAATCGCTGCTTCATGGGCCGCACGATACCCATCGACGATCACGTGAGTGCAGAGGGCCGCGTCATGGAGGTGCTCAGCGAGCATCTCTGTGAAGGATGGCTGGAAGGCTATCTTCTTACCGGGCGGCATGGCTTATTTGCTACCTACGAAGCTTTCGCCATGATCGCGGCATCGATGATCGTGCAACACACGAAATGGCTCGAAGAGGCCACGCGACTGGAATGGCGCCTCCCGATCGCATCCTTGAATATTCTCCTGACTTCCACCTGCTGGCGCAACGATCATAACGGCTTCAGCCATCAGGGTCCGGGCTTGATCGACGTGATGCTCTCGAAAAGAGGCACCGTCGCCCGAATCTACCTCCCTCCCGATGCAAATTGCCTCTTGTCTGTGGCCGACCACTGCTTCCGGAGCCGTGGCTACGTTAACCTGATCGTCATCGATAAGCAACCGCAGTTGCAATGGCTGGATATGAAGACGGCTATTGAGCACTGCCGGCGAGGAGCGTCCGTTTGGGATTGGGCCGGCAACGATGCGGGAACGGAGCCCGACGTTGTCCTCGCCGCTGCCGGGGATATTCCTACTCTCGAAACGGTCGCCGCAGCATGGTGGCTACGGAAGGTGATTCCGGAATTGAAGATTCGGGTGGTGAATGTTGTCGATCTTATGACCCTCTTCACTCCCGATACGCACCCCCATGGAATGGAACCCGCGCGATTTGAAGAGCTATTCACTGCGTCCAGACCCGTGATTTTCGCCTTCCACGGATATCAGCGGGCGATTCACGAAGTAGGCCATGGACGACCGAATGCCGATCGCTTTCATGTGCGCGGCTTCATGGAACAGGGGACCACGACGACACCGTTCGATATGGTCGTCCTAAATGGTATGAGCCGTTTTCATTTGTGCATCGAAGCACTCCGTCGCTCCCAGCGCTTCGCGAACCGTGCGCCGGCACTCATTGAACAGTTTGAGCAGCGCATCGGCGAGGCAGTAGCTTATTCAAAGAAACACCTTGAGGATACGCCCGAGATACGTGACTGGGTGTGGACCGCTGTTTAATAGGACCTAGAACTTACGGACGATGTCGATGCTATCTGCAACAACAAAGCACCGCATTCGCCACTTTGCCTGAAGGCACGTTAGATCAGCTTATGGACGTAGCTTAGCTTCGGTACTGGCACTTCGTCAGATAGATACCCTCGATTCTGGGATTTGCCTATCTCAAATACGGCCAGTGGCTACGTGATGAATATTCTTCCGCTCGCCGCGTGCGTGTTCCGTGAAATACACCCCAAACAGAATCAGCGCCCCACCAATTACGGCAGCAAACGAAACCTTCTCTCCGAGAAGCCAGATACCCATCAGCGCGGCCATGAGCGGCTGCAGATACGAAAAGGCCGCCACCTTTGAGGCAGAGAGTAGCTCGAGAGCAAATACATAAATGAGATAGGAAACGAAGGAGCCAAAGACGACCATATAGGCCAGCCCCCACCAAGCATTGAGAGGGATTGACTCCCACCGAGTCTGGAGCACGGAGTGCATGCAAAATGGAAGAAGGAAAATCGCGCCCAATCCAAAAACCAATGCATTGAGCGTGAGCGGGTCATATTGATGCGCCACTTTCTTCAGCACGACGGTGTAATAGCAAAAGGAAACGCACGCCGCAATTACAATCAGATCGCCCAGCCAGCTTGCGCCGCTTCCTTTTGCCGGGCGTTCCGCGAGCAGTAATGCAACGCCCAGAAATGAGATCATCATCCCAAAAATCTTCCGATGCGTGAGCGCTTCCATTCCCAGGAACGCGGAAGCCAGCAGCACCATCACGGGCTCGATGGCTTGAATAAGTCCTGTGTGGGTTACCGAGGTGCGATTGAGACCACCGATAAAGCAAATCTGATTGAGAGTGATGCCGGTAAATGCCATGGCGGCTAGCATCAGCCATTGGCGTTTCGTTAGCCGCAGCACGGGCAAACCTTTCCAGGAAACGTACAACAGGATGTAAAGAATTGCAGCGCCGGCCATTCGCACCTGAGCAAGAGCCAGCGAATCGAATCCGGAAAGGGCTACTTTGCCTGCAACGATATTGCTCGCCCAACAGAACGTAGTCACCAGCATCAGCGCGCTGGCTTGGCCGCTGCCGTGCCGGTTTGATGCCGGCTTGGCAGCCTGTCGGCTCGCCGCCACTCCGTTCTCCTCCCTCCTCATGGTAGCGGCAGCGTCTGCTCGGATCGCCAAAATGTCGTTGACAAAGAGCCGTTATATTCGTTATGTACGCGATGCCTTTCGTTCGATGGCGAAATATCGAAAACCATAGCAGGTGGAAAACGGGCGTGTTATGAAAAAATCCTTCGATCTGGTGGTCATCGGAACCGGTGACGCAGGTTCAACGGCTGCCGGCCGCTGCCGGGCGGCTGGTTGGAATGTGGCAATCGTCGATTCTCGCGAGTTCGGCGGTACCTGCGGGCTGAGGGGTTGCGATCCCAAGAAAATACTGGTTGGAGCGGCAGAGATTATCGATCGTGAACGCCGGATGCAAAACCGCGGCATTTCGCCTGGCTCCCGGATCGACTGGCGGAGCCTGATTCGTTTTAAGAGAACATTTACCGACCCCTTTCCCAAAGCTCGTGAGGATAGCTTTCGCAGCGCCGGCATCGAAACACTTCACGGCCGGGCACGATTTGCCGGCCGGAATTCTGTTCAGGTAAATGACGACGTCCTCGAGGCCAGCCATCTGTTAATCGCAACCGGAGCATGGCCAGCCAAGCTCAATATCCCCGGCGAAGAACACCTGACGCGCAGCGACCAATTCTTGGAATTGGACGAACTGCCGAAGCGCTTGATTTTTATCGGGGGCGGCTACATTGCCTTTGAGTTTTCTCACGTTGCGGCGCGTGCCGGGTCGCAGGTCACGATTCTCCATAAAGGAGAGCGTCCACTGGAGCGTTTCGATGCCGATCTGGTTGGCAAACTCGTCGAACGCACGCGGAAGCTCGGAATAGAAATACGGACCAAAACAAAGGCTATCGAGGTGCAGGGTAAACCTGGGCGGTTGAAGGTGATCGCCTCGGCCGATTCGAAAACAGAAACCTTCGAGGCGAATGTGGTCGTTCATGCGGCTGGACGCGCGCCGGAGCTTGCGGACCTGGATTTGCCGGCAGCCGATGTGGAATTCGACAGCCGCGGTGTCAAGGTCAGTCCATACCTGCAGAGTGTTTCCAACCCGGCGGTTTACGCCGCCGGTGATGCCGCAAACAGCGGCGGACTTCCGCAAACGCCAATCGCCGATTACGAAGGCGATCTCGTTGCTCGGAATCTTCTCGAAGGCAATCAATACACCGCCGATTTTCGCGGCATGTCGAGCGTTGTATTCACGATACCGCCGCTGGCGAGAGTGGGATTGACGGAAGAAGATGCACGGCGGCAAGGGCGGTCATTTGAGGTAAAGCAAGGAGATACATCGGGCTGGTACTCGGCACGCCGGGTAGCAGAAGAGGCTTCTGCGTACAAAACCTTGTTGGACATGGATAGCGGCCGAATTCTGGGCGCTCATCTGATTGGACCGGAAGCTGACGAGCTTGCAAACATCTTTGTCCTAGCCATCCGGGCCGGCATCGATACGAACATTTTGAAGAAAGCCCCGTTCGCCTATCCAACGCAAGCCTCGAACATAAAATGGATGGTGTAGCACTGCTCCTTTGAGAAGTATCTTGTCACTGGGCGCTACACATCAATTGAACGGCTTTTCTCATGCCGACCGATACAAGAATGATCAATGAATGGATTGGAGGGCGCGCCAGCCACCTGCTGGACTTTAAAGATCCGAAAATCCCTAGAGAACGGCTGCGTTTGGCTGCTGCATTGGATACAGGATGTCTACTCCTGTAACGAGATAACACTCCCGTGATTTGGAGCGAACGGGTTATGTTCATTCATGAATCGCCATTTCCCAATGCGATCAGATTCCAAAACTTATGCCCGAGCATGATTCCCGACCCAGACGCCCGCTGGCTCTCCTGGAGCCCACGGTTATTCACGCCCTGTTGTCTCGTCTCCGTTTTAGTCGTCTCCAGGCTCGTTTTCCCGGGCGATCCGTTTGGGCATTGTTTATGTTCGTCAACGGGTTCATTACGATCGCGATTCTTGCCGGTGTTGCGATGGTTTCGCACACGCCCTTTGTCTTTCCATCGCTTGGACCCACGGCCATTCTGCTGTTCTATTCGCCCCTATCGCCCACCGCATCGCCGCGCCACACCATTTACGGCCATGCCATCGGCATCTTCTGCGGGTACGGATCTCTTCTGTTAACCGGGCTGCATCACGCCGCTCCGGCAACCATTGTGGGGGTGGATTCGGGCCGTATACTCGCCGCGGCGCTTTCGCTTGCGGCGACCAGCGCTCTCATGATTCTGTTGAAATCGGCACATCCGCCCGCCGGCGCCACAACGCTGATCATTTCGCTCGGGATCGTGACGAAGCCAATGTATTTACTGGTCATTGAGATCGCTGTGGCATTAATGGTGGTTCAGGCAATCATCATTAACAGGCTGGCAGGATTGGATTATCCGCTTTGGGCGAAGCGCGTTGAAGCCGGTGGTGCCGGCGATTGAGGTTGCAATTACGAGGCTTCCTTCGCAAGCTCTTTCCGAAGGTTCTGCGCGGCGCGCACCATGTTTGGAAGAGCAGCATCCACTTCTGCCCAATTGCGTGTTTTGAGGCCGCAATCCGGGTTTACCCATAGCTGCTCGGCGCGAAATACTTGCAGTGCTTTGCGGATCAGAGATTCGATCTCCAGTTGACTTGGTACTCGCGGCGAATGGATATCGTAAACTCCCGGCCCGATGTCGTTTCGATACACCCCTGAGGAAAAGCTCGTGAGCAGAGCCATTTGCGAGCGCGCCGCTTCCATCGAAATGACGTCGGCATCCATTTCCCTGATTGCGTCCAGGATTTCGCCAAACTCTGCGTAACACATATGAGTGTGGATTTGAGTTGCGTTGTCCGCTACTGCTGTTGCGAGCCGGAAAGCGTCAACTCCCCAGCGCAGATATTCCGGCTGCTCCGCCTTGCGCAATGGCAAGCCCTCGCGCATCGCCGGCTCATCCACCTGAATCACACGCAGCCCGGCCGCTTGTAGATCCTGTACTTCCTCTCTTAAAGCAAGCGCAATCTGCAAGCAGGCTTCCTCACGCGATAAATCATCGCGAACAAACGACCATTCGAGCATGGTGACGGGTCCGGTCAGCATCGCCTTGACCGGCCGCGCGGTCAGAGACTGCGCGTAGCAAGCCCACTCCACGCTCATGCTATGCGGCCGCGAAACGTCGCCGAACAACACCGGCGGCTTCACGCAGCGCGAGCCGTAGCTTTGCACCCATCCGTTTCCGGTAAACGCGAAACCGTTAAGCTGCTCGCCGAAATACTCGACCATGTCATTGCGTTCGAATTCTCCGTGTACCAGCACGTCGAGCCCAATGCGTTCCTGAAAGCGGATTGTGCGCTCCACTTCGGTGCGCAGAAAAGATTCGTATTCGGGCTCCGGGACCTTGCCGGACCGGCGGGCGGCGCGCGCACGGCGAACTTCCGCGGTTTGAGGAAACGAGCCAATCGTTGTCGATGGAAGCAGGGGAAGCGGGATCGCCTCGGCCTGATGTGTCCGCCTTTCGGGAAACGGGGCGTTGCGCTTTAGCATTTCCGGCGTAATTGCATTTACTTGAGCGCGCACGGCTGAGTTGCAAACCCGAGGCGATTTGCGGCGGCCGGCGAGCGCGCGGCGGTTTTCGCCCAACTGTTCACGAACCTCTCGTGAATCCTCCTCAAGCGCTCGCGCCAGCAGCTTGATTTCCTGCAGCTTTTGCTTGGCGAATGAGAGCCAACCTCGTATCTCCGGGTCGAGCTTGGACTCCTGCTCCAAATCCACTGGAACATGCATAAGCGAGCAGGAAGGCGCAACCTGGATGCGCTCAGGCCCGACGCGATCAATTGCCCGGCGCAGTAACTCCAAAACGCGTTCGAGATCGGATCGCCAAATCCCTCGACCGTCTATCACGCCCAGCGATAACACCTGTTTGGCCGGAGCGCTTTCGAGTGCGGAATCCAGTTGGCTCCTGCCCCTCACCAGATCGAAATGAATACCGGCGACCGGCAGGCTCTGCGCCAAGCGCAGATTCTCACCCAATTCAGAAAAATAAGTGGCCAGAAGAATTTGGGTCCCGGAAACGTTTGCCAGCCGGTCGTAGACGGTCCGATACGACTTCCAATCGGATGACGACAGATCCAATCCGAGGCAAGGCTCGTCCATCTGTACCCAGGCTGCGCCTTCTGTAGCCAGGTCTTTCAGCAATTGACAATACACATCCCCAACAGCCGAAGCGATATCGGCCGGACTGAGGCGGCTGTGCCGGCGGCCAAGAAGCGCGAACGATACTGGGCCGAGCAGCACCGGGCGGGTCAAAATCCCCAAGGCTTTCGCTTCCCGAAACTCGTCGAGCGGCTTCTGGCTCGAGATGCGAAAATGCATGCCGGCTTCAAACTCAGGAACCAGGTAGTGGTAATTAGTGTCGAGCCACTTCGTCATCTCCATAGCGGGAGAAGCCGCTGTTCCCCTTGCCATAGCGAAATATCTGTCGAGACCGACGTTGCCGTCGCTGAAGTTGTATCTGGCCGGCACGGCACCCACTAGGGCGATGGTGTCGAGTACGTGATCGTAAAGTGAAAAATCATTTGACGGAATCTGATCGATGCCAATAGCAGATTGCAGCTCCCAATGGGTTTCGCGAAGCCTCTGAGCGGTTGCCTCAAGCTCCTCGATGGAAGACTCATTCGACCAATACTTCTCCAGAGCAAACTTCAATTCCCGCTTTGCTCCAATTCGCGGAAAGCCCAGATTAGCCGTGGTGATTCTCATAAATAACAACAGATGCTTTCTTGCTAAGCCGGATTAGTCTCCAGGGATGGCCTGGTTGGCACGCCGCCTACGATCACCGTGCACTCGCCGTGTGTCTTCACCGCATGGTGGCTAACGCTGCCCGATGGCTTCCGGGAAATCGAGTTCGAGCCGATCGACATAGCACCATCCCCAGGTATCGCCCGGCTCGAAAGACTGTATGACCGGGTGATGGGTGTGATGAAAATGTCTGGTTGCGTGCTTATTCTTTGACGAGTCGCAGC
>DASVGP010000050.1:0-13546 GCA_036379475.1 Bryobacteraceae bacterium
ATCGAAACCGAAGCGCAACTGGTGCGCGCCCTTAGTCACAGCTACCGAGATGTTCCCCGTGTAGTTCTCGTCGGTCCGGAACAGCGGCATCCAGTTCGGCGTGCCCAGGGACGTGTAAGTCGAAAAATTTACGTTCGGAAATCCGCTATCGCGAATATCGAGACCATCTATCCCCCGGATGCCGAGCGTGCTGGAATAGTTCGTTCCGTAACCCGTCTCTAAAACGTTTTGATTCATCCGTTGATAGCCGATATTGGCAGTCAGCAACATGGTTGGCGACAGGACATAGGTATCTCCGATGGAGGCCACCTGGATGCTCTGGACGCCTTTGCCGGGGTCCGAACCGGGTGCCGGCCCTCCGGCGACGCCAAAGATACCGACACTGCCCGAAGTCGCATACATGTTGTCGTATTTGAAGAAAATATTGTTTTTGTCGGTCGGATTCCAATTGACTTTCGCATCGTACCGCCAGAGGTTGATCGCCGGGCTGGCGGAAGCGGCGTAGTTATTGGAGATGCCGGGCAGATTGGGAAGCGGAAGATAACTTTGAATCGTTAGCGATTGTGGACTTATATCCGACGGCTGTAGTGTGTTTGCCGGGAAGAGCCCGCGCCCCATTCCTTGGGCATCGCCTGTGGCCGGGTTGTAAATCGCCGTATCGGGATACGCCGAAAAATTTCCCGCGCGCTGATCCGCCGTGGGAACGGTATAGAGGCCGTTGGCCGCGGTTTTTTGCGTCGTCCCATCGAAGCTTACAAAATAGAACAGTTTATTCTTCTTGATCGGGCCGCCGATGGTGCCTCCAACATCGTTGTAAATGGTAACCGGCTTATCGCCCTGGAGGAAGAAATTCCTCGCATTGAGGTGCTGGTCGTTATGGAACAGAAGAGCGCTTCCATGAAGTTCGTTCGTTCCGGATTTTGTCACTACACTGATCGAAGAGGCGCCGCCGTACCCCTGAGCCGCATCCGAGGCGCTGGTAGTGACGGTGACCGCGGCGATATCCTGTGCCGGAACAGCATAGCCCACATACCTGGGAAGCCAAACATTCACGCTCTCGGCTCCGTCGATTCGGGTCACATTGGTCTGTCCGGCAGCGCCATTCACATGCGTATTTAGTGGCGTGGAAGGATTATCCGTATTGGAATTGAGGAAGGACGCCTGAGTGGTGCCGGGCGCAAGATTAATCAGCGACTGATACTGGCGGTTGCCGCCGAGGGGAAGAGTGACTACACTCTGCCCGGTGATTTCCGTGTGCGTATCGGCCTTGTCCGTTTGGAGCTGGACTGCGAGCGCGGAGACGCTGATCTCTTGCGTCGCAGCGCCCAACTGCAGTTGAACATCAACTCGGACCGTTGCGCCCGGCGTAACGGTCACATTGGATCTTTGCAGCGGCCGGAACCCGGTTGCCTTGGCCGTAACGCTGTAGGTACCGGGCGCCATGCTGGCCATGTTATAGCGGCCGGCCGAATCGGTTTTGACCGTGCGCTTCAGTCCCGTAGCCGTGTCGACGGCAGTGACCATAGAACTCTGGATGACCGCTCCTGTGGGATCGGTCACCGTGCCGACAATTGAGCCGTTCACAATCTGGGCCCACGCATTGGGCTGAAAGCCGATCGCGAGCGTTAAGCCAAACAGCACTGGAAGACTTCGAAGGACTTTTCGCCATACCGCAGCGCTAACGTCAAAAGAAAACATTCTTTTCTCCCTTCCGACTGACGGATCTCCAACTCACCCACAACTGCTGAGTGACCATTTCGCTTATCCCTTCCACTTTAGGGCGTAATACATTTCGTTTAGGTTTCGACAGAAGGATTCTATCAAAACATAGTTGCCTTGTCCACAGCGGACTTTTAGATTTTTATTATCGAGTGGCTTTTGAATCGAAATCATTTCTCGAAGGTTGGGTTACAGTTCGTTTTACCGGGACAGCGGCGGCGGGACGGCCTTTTCTGTCCCCCCGTGCTTTACACTGAAAACTCCGGATGCCCGCGAAAGAAGCACTCCGCCTGGCTGAGGAACGGCGCAGAGAGATTGTCAGCATCTTGAAAAGCGAAGGGCAGGTAAGCGTCGATGCCCTGGCCCGGCGCTTCAAGGTTTCGACAGTCACCCTGCGCACCGACTTGGCGCAGTTGGCGAAAAAGGGAATGCTGGTGCGCTCTTACGGCGGCGCGACGCTGCCCGCCGGGCCGCGCGATGAATTTCCCTTGGATATCAAGAGCGCGATTCATCATGCGGAAAAGGTGCGCATCGGGCAGCGCGCGGCACAATTGGTGCAGTCGCACCAGACCGTCATTCTGGATTCCGGCACCACCTCGGCCGAGGTAGCGAAAGCGATTAAAGCATCCCGGCCGGCCGGGCTGAACGTGATCACCCACGCGCTGAACATCGCGCAGGAGTTCAGCGATGCGCCCAACGTTTCTGTGATCGTTATTGGCGGTCTCATGCGACACGTCTCCGGATCACTCGTGGGTCCGCAGGCCGAGCACATGATGCGCGAGTTGCACGCCGATCATTTCTTCCTTGGAATCGACGGACTGAGCGCCGAAAACGAGCTTTCCACTCCCGATCTACTGGAAGCCCAGTTAAACAAGCTCATGACGCAAATGGCTCAGGAGATCACGGTGGTCGCCGACGCGAGCAAGATCGGCCGGCGCAGCCTTTCCGTCATTGGAAACGTTTCCGCCGTAGATCGCTTGATTACCGATTCCCGGATTCCAACCGAAGCGGTGGAACGGATTCGTCAGAGCGGCGTGGAAGTCTTGGTCGTCTAGGCTTTCGAATCGAAAGGATCGAGATCGAGCAAGCTGCATAGATGATATCCTTGACGGAAGAAAAGGATTGTCGCGCCACACACATAGCCGCATGAGAAGCCCTGACGGTGCTGCCGGCTGCCTGACGCACGAAGAGATTCTTCAGCAGCCTCTGCTGTGGCGGAAAACGCTCGAGCAGGTCCGGGTGGCCGAGCTTGCGGGCGTGCGCGAAGCCACGCCCACTGTCCTGACCGGCGCCGGCACTTCCGCGTATGCGGCGGCGGCCATTGCGGCTTCCTGGCCGGACGGCCGCGCCATTCCCACCACCGACCTGCTGCTCTATACCGAAGAAGAGCTGGAGGCGATTGTGCCGGGTTTTGGCGCCGGCGGCCTGCTGATTTCGGTGGCGCGTTCGGGAGACAGTCCGGAGAGCCTGGCGGTGGTCTCGAAAATTCAGCAAGCCTTCCCACGCGTGAGCCATTTGGTCATCACTTGCAATGCGGCCGGCGGGCTGGCGCGGCTTGCAGGAGTCGAGCGCATCGTGTTAGATCCACGCACCAACGACCGGGGCCTCGCCATGACCAGCTCGTTTTCCAATCTCACCCTGGCGGGACTGGCATTGCGGCACGCAACCGAACTGGCCAAAGCTTTGCCCGCGATTTGCCGGCGCACCGAACAGGCGTTGCCCTCGCTCGACCATGCCGCGCGCGACTTGGCGAGCACAGCGGCTGATCGCGTGGTGGTGCTGGCCTCGGAGCCGCTTCTCCCGCTCGCTACCGAGGCGGCGCTGAAAATTCTGGAAATGACCGCCGGAAAAATCGTCGCGATCCCGGAAACCTTTCTTGGCCTTCGCCACGGTCCCATGAGTTTTCTCCGCGCCGATTCGCTCGTGCTTTGCTTCCTTTCCTCCCATCCGAACCGGCGGCGCTATGAGCAGGATTTGATGAGCGAATTACAGGACAAGTCTCTGGGGCGGATCGTGACCGCCCCGGCTCAAGCCGGCGACCTTCCCGATTGCTTTCGCGTGCCGTTCGAAATTCCCTTCGCGCAGCTTCTCGCATACCGGCTGAGCCTGGCGAACGGGCTCAATCCGGACAATCCCAGTCCGGAGGGAGTCATTACCCGGGTGGTGCCGCATTTTCGCATGCACGAGGAACCGGCGCCCGGAGGCCATTCAAAAAATGTTTGATTGCCTCGTCGCAGGCGAAGCGAACGTCGATTTATTAATGGAAAGCGCCGCGCCTCTGGAAGTGGGAAGGGAACATCTGGCCGAGAGTTGCCACTTGGTCCTGGGCGGATCGAGCGCGGTCACGGCGCACAATCTGGCGCGACTCGGGGCCAAAGTCAGCTTTGTTTGCGTTTTGGGCACGGACCTGCTCGGCCGTTTCGTGGAAGAACGGCTGAGGGAAGCGGGCGTGGATCTCGGCGGTATGCGCCGGTCGCGCACGGCAAACACCGGCATCACCATGTGGCATAGCCGCAACCGGCAGCGCGCCGGGCTGACGTATCCTGGCGCGCTCGCGCTGCTGCGTGCCGGAGATGTGCCCGAGGCGCGTCTGAAAACCGCGCGGCATCTTCACGTCGGCCATTATTTCCTGCTGACCAATCTGCACCGGCAAGCGCCCGCCTTGTTTCGCAAGGCGCGGCGATTGGGGCTGACCACCTCAGTCGATTGCAATGACGACCCCAGCGGAAAATGGGATTCGAGACTTTGGGAAGTTTTGCAGCACACCGATGTCTTCTTTCCCAACGAACGCGAAGCAGCGGCGCTGACGGGCGAGAAAAATCCGGAACGTGCGGCACGCGAATTGGCGCGCCTGGCTCGCGTTGTGGCGGTGAAGCGAGGCGCGAAAGGCGCTCTGATCGCAAGCGGCGGCAAGCTGCTCCGGGTTCCAGCGGTTAAAACAAATGTAGTGGACACCACCGGCGCGGGCGACAGTTTCAACGCGGGCTTTCTCTCGCGGTTTCTGCGCGGCGCCGGCCTGGAGGATTGCGCGCGGGCAGGTGCGCGAGCGGCCGCGCGTTCTGTCCGCCGCGTCGGCGGCACGGCCGCTTTTGAGGCTCGATGATGGCAGGCGCAGCGCTGGTTGCCCATGGCGGCGGACCTACGGCGGTTCTCAATGCAAGCTTGCTGGGCGTGGTCGAGGAAGCGCGCGAGCACAAGCAAATTAGCGCGCTCTATGGCGCGAAATTCGGCATCTCCGGCATCCTGGAGCAGAATTTTGTCGATCTCTTACAGCAGAGCGACGAGACGTTGCTGTCCGCGGCTCTGACGCCGTCTTCTGCTCTCGGAACTTCGCGGCGCGAAGTTACCGAACAGGATCTCGATCGCGTGCTGGCGATTTTCCGCGCGCACGGCGTTCGCTACTTTTTCTATAACGGCGGCAACGGCACCATGGGAACGGCCGGCCAAATTCAGGCGTTGGCCCGGCGGAAAGGCCAGCAACTGGAGGTCGTGGGAATCCCCAAGACCATCGACAACGATCTGCTGGCGACCGATCATGCGCCGGGCTATCCTTCGGCGGCGCGATTCTTCGCACTGGCGGCTCGCGATATTGGGGCCGATAACCTCGCACTGCCCGGCCAGGTGGAGTTCCTCGAAGTCCTGGGACGCAATGTGGGCTGGCTCGCTGCCGCTACGTCGCTTGCACGCAGAGATGCCGATGATGCGCCGCATCTGATCTATTTACCCGAAACTCCGCTGCCTCAGGAGCAGTTGCTGGACGATGTGCAGCGCGTCTTCGACCGTTTGGGCCGCTGCGTGGTCGCGGTTTGCGAAGGCCAGCTTGACGAACACGGCGAAGCGTTCGGCGCCGACGTGCGCACCGGGTCGCGAGGCAGTTTGGCGATGAATCTCGGGCATCGGCTGGCGCGGCTGATCACCGAGCGCCTGAACATCCGCGCGCGCAGCGAAAAACCGGGCTTGCTTGGCCGCGTTTCGTCGCTCTGCATTGCGGATGCCGATTGGTCGGAGGCGCGTTTGTGCGGCGCCCGCGCGGTGGCTGCCGCCGTCGCGGGACATGGCGGGAATATGGTGACTCTGAGGCGCGATGAAAATTCGCCCGAGTACCGCATCGATACCGCTCTCGCCCCTCTCGAAGAAGTTGCGCTCCGCGAACGGCATTTCCCGGCTGAATGGCGCAATGCCGAAGGAAACGGCATACTGCCGGAGTTCCAAAATTATGTGCTCCCGCTGGTGGGCGAGATCGCGCCGCTTGCGCAGATCCAAGACATTCCAGTCGCCAAACGCTCCTTATGAAATTGGATCAATTTGAACCGAAGAGCATGCTGCACGTCGAAGCGACCAACGTGCCGAAGCCGAAATATCCTGTGCTCGATTTCCATACCCACATCACCTGGAGCGGAGGCTTAAGCGGCGAGGACAAAATCACCTTCACCGCTTCGGCGGACGAGATTCTTCCCGTGCTCGATCGGAGAAATGTCAAGGCGCTGGTGAACCTTACTGCCGGCTATGAACATGGCCTGCAAGAAGCGCTCCGCGTGCTGGCCGCTCCCCGCTTCCTTCATTTCACCGAGCCGCACTGGACCGCCGTCGAGCGCCCCGACTACCCGAAATTTCAAGCGGACCAGATCGAAGCCGCCCACCGTGCAGGCGCACGAGGGATCAAAGTTCTGAAGACACTCGGACTGTATCTGCGTGAGCATGTAACCAGCGGAAAACTCATCGCCGTAGACGATGCGCGCTTCGATCCCATGTGGGAGGCCGCGGGAGCGCTGGGTCTGCCGGTCGCGATTCACACCTCGGATCCGCGGGCATTTTTCCTGCCCATCGACCGCTTCAACGAGCGCTGGGAAGAACTGCACGTGCATCCCGACTGGTCTTTTCACGGAAAGGATTTTCCTCCCAACACCGAACTGCAACAGGCCCGCTTGCGTGTTCTCAAGCGCCATCCGCGCACGCAGTTCGTTTGTCTGCACGTGGCCGATGCCGAAGATCTCGCCTTCGTTTCCGAGTGCATGGATCAATACCCCAACATGTCGGTGGACATTGCCGCGCGCATCAATGAACTCGGCCGCCAGCCGCGCGCGGCGCGAAAATTCTTCGACAAATACCAGGACCGCATCCTGTTCGGCACCGATGCCGTGCCCCACGGCCACGAGTATCCGCAGCAACTGTTCTGCGATTCGCTTTACGAAATTTACTATCGTTTTCTGGAAACCGAAGACGAATATTTCGACTACGCTCCGGCGCCGGTTCCGCCGCAGGGCCGCTGGCGGATCTCCGGTTTAGGTCTTCCCGATAGCATTCTCAAGAAAATCTATTGGGACAATGCGGCCCGGCTGCTCAAACTTGCCGTTTGCTGACGCGCTCACGAACGCCTGTGCGACGGAATTGAGCGAATAGGTACTGGAAAACACCCCCGGTCGCTAAATTGGAGTTCGGCGGCGGTTTGCCGTTTCCGTCCCCAAGGTTTGCCCATTTTGTAACGTCCAAAGTGGGCCATGTCCTTTGGTTTTCCGCCATTCCGCTTCAAAATCCGAGAGTGTTTACCAGACTTCGCCATGAGCGCACATAGAACGTCTATGTGAAGTCTTTCGGGACCGTACAATTCACTGAGTGCTCGAACGTCCAAACCTCATCCATATTTGCGGTCGTGGCTGCACGCTAAACCGGCAGCGACTCAATGATGTTGAAATCACCAGTAACCGGGAGAACACGGTTAACGCTGAAGCCTGCGCTCGCGAGCAATTCGCGATATTCATTTACTGTGCGTTCCCTTCCTCCGGTCAGAACCATCATCGCAACATCGGCAGTCTTCGCCACTGACGACGAATTCCCTTCAGAGACTATGTACTCGATCAGCAAAAGAACACCGTCTTTCGGAACCGCGCGCCGGCAATTGGTGAGAATTCTGCGCGCCCTCTCATCATCCCAATCATGTATTACTTGCTTCATCAGGTATGCGCGGCAGCCCGCTGGCACTTCCTTGAAGAAATCACAAACTTGTACGTAGCTGCGAAGCTGCAGATCACCGCCGAGAAAGCCTCGCTCGGAAGCCCGCTCGACCACATGAGGTAGGTCGGCCAGAACTCCACGAATTGTCGAATGTGCACGCAGAATGCTGGCCAGTAAGACGCCATTGCCGCCTCCCACGTCCATGAGGCTGTCCCAGGCGGCGAAGTCGTAGGCTTTGGCGATTTCCGGCGCAACGATTTGCGACAAACTGGTCATGCCATCATCAAAGGCGCCCGCTAACTCAGGATGTGTTTTCAGGTAATCGAAGACGTTCGCGCCATACATCTTCTCTCTCGCGGGCCGGCCTGTTTGAATGCTGTGAATTATTTCTCCGAACGGCGCGAAAAACAGTTCGCTGCCTCGAAAGACCATGAAGGAACGAACCGATCCCGGAATGTCGGAACGGAGAAAATGTGACAATTCAGTATTGGCGAATGTGCGCGGGCTGGTCTCCTGAAACACACCATTACTTGCGAGAAAGCGCATCAGGCGATAAAGAGCATGCTCGTCCACTGCGATTTGCGTGGCAACATCCGAAATCCGGCGCGCGTTGCCGCCGAGCAGATCGGCTAAACGCAGTGCGGCAGCAGCGTACAAGGCTTGGTGGACCAGCAGGCCGTCGGCCATCCTTAAAAGTTGCAATGGGCCGGCAGGTGGAGTGATTTGTTCCGGCATAACATGAGAATTACTAGTCACTTGACAATACCGATGGTTCGAGACTCGGTTGTGCGGCAATGACTTCGCCCATTGCGCCAGGCTTATATCGATAGGGCCCGAGACACGTCATCAAAGAAGCACCAAGAATCGCGGCCAACGAGAACAGGGCAAGCGGTAAAGCATAGGAGTGCCGTGCATCAAAGGCAGCGCCCATAACAAACGTGCCGAACGCTCCTGCCAAAACGAAGCCGGAGAAAATGGTACCGTAAATGGCCCCGAAAGAGTGAATGCCGAAATATCGGCTAATCAGATACGCCACAATGTCCGATTCGGCCCCCAATGCAAACCCGACAAAGAGCGCAGCGGCAAGAGCCAGCTCACCCGATTCAGCTATGCGAAGCAGGCCGATAGCCACACCAGCACCGGCATAAGTAATCGCCGCAACGTATGGTGCGAAGAACCGATCTATCAACACACCGGAACAAGTTCTCCCTATAAGCACTCCGGCGCCCAAAACGGAGCTGGCCAGCGCGGCGGTCTTTGCCGTGCTGCCATGATCGGCTAGAATCGCCGGCAGATGTGTAAAACAAGCATGGATAGCGCTTGATACCAGAAGGACGCTCGTCAAAATGAGCCAAAAAGCAGAACTACGCAGCGCCTCACGCCGGTTCACGCCGATTTCGGCCGCTTCAGAAAACGGTTTAGCAATTTGGGCTGCAGCTCCGTCGGGCAATAGATTCAGCGCCTCGGGCCGGTCTCGCACGAAGCACGCCACCAGCGGCACCGAAATCAGCAGACTTGCCGCCCCAATCGTGGCGTAAGCGAAGCGCCAACCACCTATGGCGATCAGATATTGCCCGAAGGACGGCATAACTAGCGCTCCAAATGCAAAGCCCGAGACCATCAGCGCCAGAGCTAGACCTCTCTTTCTGTCGAACCACCGCGAGATCACTTTGCTGTAGGGTACCGGTCCGGCTCCTGCCTCGAACAGACCTACAATCGCAAATAAGGCGTAGAGTTGCCAGATCCTCGAGGACCAAAAGCTAAAGCTATTTGAGAGTAATACTATGGCCATCACTAACGTGCACGAGAGAATGACCTTACGCGCTCCGAAACGGTCCGTGAGCCATCCCACCAGGGGCGTAGCCGCAGCGACGGCGACATTGTGAAGAGAGAAAGCGAAGGAAATGGCCGCACGCCCCACATGAAAGTCTGCTGCAAGCGGTTTTAGGAACACGCCGAATGAGTACACCACAATTGGTACAGACCCGAAAAGGATGGCGACCGCGCTTGCGAGAACGATCCGCCAGCCATAAAATAACTTGCGGCTTTTTGTCATTCAGACCTCCATCGCCCTTCGGCGCCTAACCTTCCAACAGCGTGGGAGCACGCATCAAATGTACACAACCGAGGATTCCGATATCCGCGACAAACCGTAAGCATTGACGCATAGGACACTTAGGGCCGACGGCCTACGCTGCCCACATGATGGGCAATATCATCACGAAATCCGCACCGTTGAGCCGTTCCAGACCAACATCGAACTCCCGGCGGTTGCGGCCGTATTCTTCATACGTAAACTCTAGATCGGTGCATTGCGCACGACAAGCTAAATGTATTTAATATTTGTTGAAGGAAACTCAAGAATGGATTTCACCTCGCGCCAGCTTCAAGCTTACCTGCTCGTAGCCCAGCACCAGAGCTTTGCACGAGCGGCGGAAGCGCTCTTCATCACACCTTCAGGGCTGAGCGTACTGATACGCGAACTGGAAAATCATGTGGGCTTCCGCCTGTTTGACCGCACAACTCGCCACGTCGCATTGACCGCCGAAGGCAGCCGATTTCTGGCCACGATCCAGAAATGTATGGATGAAATTAGCGCCGCGGCGTCAAATCTGGGGGACAGCGTGAGGAGGGCGGGGCAGACACTCGCCGTCGGCGCTCACAATTGGGCGGCAGCGCATATCCTCCCGCAGGCGATCAAAGAATTTCGAACTCGTCGGCCCGAGCTGCAAATTCGCCTGTTTGACGGCGATCTCAGCTCCGTGTGCGAAATGGTGAAACACGGAGAACTCGATATGGCATTCGGCTTTTTTAAAAAGTTGCCAGACCTCCGGCGGACGCCTTTCTTCCGATTCTCTTTGATTGTGCTTCGGCCGCAGGACGATGCCGCTCCGCGCCGGGCTTCTACCACTTGGTCTGCATTAAAAGGGGAGCAGTTGCTTTCGCTTCCCTCAGCCAGCCCCATACAACGAGTGATCGATAAGCATCTCGGCGCGGCTGGCGTCGCGCGTGAGGCAGCGATCGTTCTCAACCAAGCTGACACACTGCTTGCGATGGTGGAAGCGGGTCAGGGGATCGCCATCCTCCCCTCAACAGGCTTGGCAGCATGCCGGACCCGCAAAGTAGTAGCAAGTCGGCTCATCAATCCGACGGTGACGATGGATTGGTGCCACATTCAAAATCGCGGCCGGAAATTGCCCCCGACCGCGGAAGAGTTCACATCTTTTCTTCAGGGTTACATCGCGCGGTGGGCGGGGCGATCCGGCGTTCTTTAGTCACAAAATGCATGGCCGTCGATTCATTTAGCCGCCCCAAGGCTTCACCGAGAGGTATGTCCTCCGGCCGTGAAACTGACGTTCGTCACTGCTCTCCAAGTTCCGCACGCATCAACTCGCCATTTCAAAACGGCATCCAGTGATGCTGGCCTTTGGAACGGAAGCTAGAATCCGGCAAGCTCGAAGACGCCCACTCCAATCTGTACTCGGTGGACCTCCGTTACATCATTCCGAAACCACACTTGGGTTCAAAAAGCCCAGCCGAGCGTCGCCATATACGTTCGCGGCGTCACGAAATGTGTGCCGCTGAACGTGGAAAGAAAATTGTAGAGTGCCACGGTGTTGGTCAGATTCTCCACCGTGACCCTGAGAGTGGTTTTCACTTTTTCTGTATGAAAGAGATTATCCGTGCCTATGCCCACGTCGAAGGTATTGCGAGGCGCGATACGCGGCGGGTTGTGGTCCGGGTTATAAGTGCCATGCGCCGGGATGTTCAAGCGGGTCGCGCCATAATTCCCCGAAGGGCAAGCAGTAATCGGATATGTGAGCGTGGCATGATCGCTGCCACAATAGAGTCCAATCGCCGCCTGCTGATCGGCGTCGAGCGCCAGCGCGTCGGCAAGATCTGTCAC
Source organism: Bryobacteraceae bacterium (assembly GCA_036379475.1). GTDB lineage: Bacteria > Acidobacteriota > Terriglobia > Bryobacterales > Bryobacteraceae > Bog-105. The sequence continues at coordinate 11,579 of DASVGP010000050.1, forward strand.
CGAGCCTGCCACTTCACCGCTATCAAAACGCCAAATAAACTGCGCCCAGAACCCGTCCTTACCATGCTGGTAGCGCAAATAGCCTGTCTGCTGATAGACCTGATCGTGGTCGATGCGGAATACGCCCGTATCTAAGGGTGAGTTGAAGATCAGACCTCCAGTCTCCGGACCGAAAAACCGTGCTCGCGTGTGGCCGAGCGTCGTGTAGGCCTGAAAGCCATGTATGCTGATTGTCGAGATGCGCGCCGACACGCCGTCAATCTTCGATTTCTGCCACTCAATCGGAAACACGAGCGGGGTATTAAAAAGTGCGTCGAAATCGAAAGCATTGTTCGTGTACTTCCAGAAATAATTGGCATCGAGCTGCACATACCGTCCGAGGGTCTGCTGAAAACCGGTATCGAATTCGTTGCGACGCCCCGGCTTCAGCGGATGATCGCCGTACGCGCCGAAAATATTGCTCGCAAGCCCCCCACTTCCGGTTTCGCTCGACAAAATTAGATTTTCGTTATACGGCGTCTCCATGGTCCGGTCATACGAACCGCGTATCACGGTCCCGGTTTGCTTGATCAGGTACGAAAAGCCCAATCGCGGCTCGGCCACTTTGGCTGTCGAAAGGCCACCGTAATGGTCGAAGCGGAGCCCAAGATTGAGCGTCAGGTTTTTGAGCGTCATCTGGTCCTGGGCGTAGACGGCTTGCTCGTTGACGTTCGCCGAACCGGTAAACAAAAATAGAGATCCCCCGTTTATCCGATCATAGGGAAGCAGGCTGGGCGACGCGCTGAAATCAAAAGCCGGGCTGGTAATTCCAAAATTGAAATTTTCGTTCAACCGGTGTTGCATCAGTTCCGTCCCGAAACTGATGTTGTGAATCCCCTTCACATAGGAAAGGTCGATATGCGCTCCCCAGTCGGTGAGATGCCTGTCCTCCGCTACTGTGGCGGGACTGTCGTTGAACCGGTCGGGGCTTGGGAAATATTGGACGTGGTCCTGGCGGAAGTATGGAACGACGGAAAGCAGCGTAGTGGGATTAAAGACGTGCTGATAGCTGAGTGAAGCATCGAGAGTCGTCGCCTGCTGCCTCTGGTCCTGCAAAGGCTGATCGTAGGTGTTGGGCACTTGAAACCAATTCCGAGCGCCATACAGGTTCAGATGCACAGAGTCCCACTGGTCCGGCTGATAATCTATACGGTCGAAGACGATCTCACTATTCCCGACGTCGTGCATCGGCCAGAACTCCGGAGTATCCAGGAAGCGGCCGCTCCGGGAAGTGTCCACCGCAGTAAAATTGCCCCACTTCGCACCGCCGAGCGTGTAAGTCGCATTTTCGCTTGCCGTTCCGAAAGATCCATAACTCAAGTCCAAGCTGCCGCTGGGTTTCTGCCCTAGGCCGGAACGGGTGACCGCGTTCACCACCAAACTGGTTTTCTCTCCGTATTGGGCTTGAGGGCTCGCGGTAATGAGCTCCATTGATTGAAAAACGTTCGTTGGAAGCTCAGTGGAAAACGCCTTGTTTTGCTGGTCGGTAATCGGCTGTCCGTCGACCATATAGCTAACCTCCCCGTGGTCGCCCTGTGGATGAAAGAATCCGTTCGAGTCGGCGACCACCCCGCCTGTCGTGAGAATAATGGCGTTGCTCAGGCCGCTGTCGGTCGCCGAGAGCGGCAGACTGGAGAGCATGCTTTGCCCTACGTCCGTGTGCGGCGAGGGTACATTCTCAAGTTCATTGGGCGGAGCGGTTACCTCCACCACTTCCGACGCATTTCCGAGCGCCAACTTCGCGTTCAACTGAATCGGAACGTTGGTGCGTACATCCACCTGCCGCTCATACTTCTGAAAGCCGGGCGACAAGATTTGAATTTGGTATGTATTGGGCGGGACATTGACCAGCCGGAACTTACCATCGGTCCCGGTCTTGACCGTCCGCGTGTAATTCGTATTCGAATTTTCGAGTGTGACTGTCGCCCC